>NZ_CBFHAZ010000044.1:0-45281 GCF_965653655.1 Pseudomonas onubensis
CCGAAGGTGCCTAAACCTAAGGAATGGCTTGAAGGCAAAGCCGCGAATGCCCACGTATCGACGGATCGGGTGCTTAAGGCCGCTAAAGTTAAAAGACCTTGAAAGGGCTGGCTGTAAGAGCGGAACCGATAGAAGCCGTTACCGCAGCAACGGATATGTACATCGACAAACCGCCATCGCAGGCAAGCCAGCTCCCACAGAAAACCAGATCCCCACAAAACAGCCGATACACAGCGCAGGCCAAATCGATACCTTGGCAGGCACCGGTAGCTACCTGAACCAGCGCCATCGACACCGACACCGTGCCATAACCTCGCCCAACGCCTCCACGCTGATCGTTCGACGCTCAGGATCCATCGCCAACGCCAAGCGCAACGCCGGCCAGCACGCGGCCGGCAACTGCCGGGGACGCTGCAGGCGGTCAATGGCGCCGCGCTCACCCAGGCGCCTGCCATCGGCCAACTCATAGATCACACAGGCCACCGCATACAGCTCAGCACTCGCCGTCAGCGCACCGCCCGCCAACAACTCCGGCGCCGCATATGCCGGTGTCCAGGCATTAAATCGGTCACGACACACCCTCGCCAGTCCCGTCATCGCATCCGCCGTCGCCTGCCCGAGACCAAAATCGAACAAACGAATGCCCTCTTCACCCACCATGATATTCACCGGTTTTACATCACCATGCAGCACACCTTGACGATGCACATACGCCACGGCATCCAGCAACTGCACGGCCAGGGGCTGCAACTCACGCCACGACAAGCCATCGGGACACTCCAGCAGCAGCCGGTCCAGGGTCATGCCATGCATCAACTCCATGCTGAAAAACGCGATCTGGCTGCTGATATCCACTTCGAAGGTAAACATGCGTACCACGCGCTCATGCTGCAGGCTGCGGGTCAGGGCAAACTCGCTGTAGAGCAACACATGTGCATCGGGCGCCAGCCGCAGATTCTCACCGAGCAGCTTGATTGCCACACTGGCACAGGGCTCGCCAAACTGTTCGTGCAACAGGTCGCGCGCCCGGTAGACCACGCCCATGCCGCCCGAACCCAGCACGCGCTCAAGGTGATAACGCCCTGCCAGCAAGGTGGGCATGCCAGGTGCCGTGGTCATGCGCGCACCACCACAGCCGTCAGGTCATCCCGCGCCGGCCCGCGCAACGCCGTCGTGAACAACCGCGCCACTACCTGTTGCGGCGTACCGCTGTCCATGGCGCTGCCCAGCTCGGCGTGCGTCATCGCCTGGTACACGCCGTCACTGCACAGCACAAACACATCGCCTGGGTGCGCGCCCAACTCCAGCACCTCGAGTTTCAGCGGGTGCCGGGCGCCGACGGCGCGGGTCAATGCCCTGGCGTCGGGATGCGCCTGGGCCTGCGCCAGGCTCAAGCGCTGCTCATCCATCAATTGACGCAGCAGTGAATGATCGCGCGACAGCTGATACAACCGCCCACCTCGCCACAGGTAACAGCGGCTGTCGCCCGCCCAGATACACGCTGCGCGACGGTCCTGCAGCAGCAGAACCACCACGGTACTGCCCATCCTGTCGTCGCGGCCTTCGGCCGGCGGTGAAACTTGATCACCCCAACTCTGATTGAGCCGTTGCAGGCATCGCTGCACCGCATCGATGCGCTGATCGAACGTACCCTGGGCCGGCAACGCGGCCAGGCTGTCGACCACCGATTGGCTGGCCCTGTGCCCGGCCCGATGGCCGCCCATACCATCGGCAACCGCCCAGCAACCCTGCTGGGGGCAGTCGAGGAACGCATCTTCGTTGCGCTGCCTGGCCTTGCCACGTTGGGTGCGTGCCGCGCTGTTTGCAGGTGCTTGCAGCCCGGTCATAGTTGCTCCGGCAAACGGAACGTGCGCCATGTGTCCATCTGAAAGGGGCTGGGTGTGCGCTGGCTGACCAACAGGTAATTGGCGCGCAAACCGGCAAGGTCGGACTTGAGTATCTGCGCATCGCGCCCGCTGGCAGGCTCGCTGTGCAGCAAGTCAAAGAAGCGAAACAGCGACCAGGCCCCGCTGTTCTTCTCGATGCCCAACGGTCGCTCTGCACCGCGCTCCAATACCAGGCTGCTGCGACCATTTTCCACCTCGCTGGGCCACTGGAACGTCACAGGCACAATAGGCCCATGACGGTACTCCAACTGCTGACCGCCGAAGCTCAACACCGCGCGGCTGACCGCCTGGTCCAGGCTATAGGGTGCCAACGTAAATCGAACCGCCAGCTCGCCCTGGTCGCCAGCGAAAAAACCACGGCGGATGGTCTGCGCTTTGCCGAGTTGTTCCAGCATCGCGCGCGACATTGGCAGGCTCTGGCCTTCCAGCCCGCGCAAGCGATAACGCCCGCCGTCGGCGCTGATAAACGGGCGCAGGTAACTGTCATGGAACTTTGCCAACACGCCCTGGGGTTTGAAAAACTCCTCGAAGTCGCCCACGGCCACGTCGCTGCTGGCATGGGCATTGAACGGGTAACGCTGGCGGATAGCCCTGGCGTACAGGCTGTACACCTCGCTCTGATAGCGCTGGTTTACATAGGTATAGGCCTCGTCGAACAGATGCCGCCAACTGTCGTCGGCAAGGCCCTCGATCCAACTTTTGAGCGGCAGCGGCAAACGTGCGGCAACATCGCGTAACTGTCCCAACCCAGGTTGCTGCCCTTCCATACGCCGTTTCACCATCTGGAAAGCCGCCTGCTCCGGTGCTCCTTCGCGGTTCAGCGCCATCAGTTGCAGGTGCACAGCGTCAAGCTGGCGCAACGCCTGGGTCAATTGTTCACCCGGGTTTTGCTGCTCATCAAGCAGTTGATACAAGGGCTCGAAACGACGTTGCAACGCGCGTCTTGCGGCGCCATCGCCTGTGGGTTTGGGCAAAACACCTGCACGTACTCGGGCAGCCATTGACTGAGCGATAGCAGCTACGTCACCGCTCTCGTGGAGCACCGCTGACAGCGGCTCATCAGTGGTCAGCAAACGGGTATTTTCACGCACCTGTTGCAACAACAACAGCAACGGTGATTGCGCCGAGGTGAGGCTCGCCAGTTGCTCGGCGTCCTGGCGCAGGTTTTCGGTTTCGCGTAATCGGACCTGCCCCAGGGCCTGGCTCCACGCATCGGCGTACTCACTGAAATAACGCTGTTCCAGTTCGACTATCAACCGGCGCAGTTCCATCGCGCTAAGGTCAGTCGCCTGTCCCAGCACCCAATTGTCCTGGACAATCGCGTTAACCAGTCGCGGGCCTTGCTGGTCGAAATACTGCACATAGCGCTTGCTGTAAAAACCGGCAATCGGTTGATCCAGCGCCGTGAATACGGTGCCGTCCGTGAGGCGGCTGGGTTCCAGCGTGTGCGATTGCTCGCGCAGCACGCGATACACCACGTCTGCCAGCGACTCTCCGCGCAGCACTTGGCGCGCCTGGGCTACCAGCTCATCATTGAGTGGCACAGCAAAGGGTTGTTCAAGCAGCTGGCCAAAGTGCTCACTCAGGCGCGCCTGCGTCGCAGCCTCACCGGCAAAACGCTCGGACCACCGAGTGGCCACCCGCTCCGCCAGCCACACGGCGTCACGTCGCTCGCGCAGATTGAGCATCAGGTAGGCGCGCAGGTTATCCAGTAACCGTTCGCGATCCCCAAGGCTCGACCGCACCTGTTCTTCGAGCAGCGAAGCGACCTGGGCGCCCATTTGCTGCAGGGCGTCGTTGTAAGCACTGACTAACACGGGTCGAGTCACTTCCCCCTGAAACAGCCCGGCCCTCTCGAGCACGCCCGCCTCTGATACCTGCGGAAACACCCGAGTAGCCGCCAGGCGATTGTTCAGCAACGTCAGTAACACCAACGTCTGGTCCGCATCGGCCGAAGCCTGCGTATTAACTTGACCTAACTGCGCCAATTGCTCCAGGCGTTGGTGATTGCTCCAATAGCTGTGCGTCCAGAGCATGCCCGCCGCACCGATGACCAGCGCTACGGCGCTCGCCCATCCCGCCTGCTGCCAACGAATGCGTCGGCGCTCCTCGGTGTGCAGCCCCGCAAGATCGGCCTCGGCAAAAATCACCTGGTTGAACAGACCTTGGGCAAAGCGTTCGTGCCGCTCACCCGCACTGGTCAAATAGAAACCTCGCAACCCCTGGATGCGCTGATTGCGATGGGCGCAGAACGCCACCTCGATAAACAGGCATAAACGCTCACCGATGCGTGCCAGCTGTGGCGCAAAATCCAGTATCTGGCCACGGCGCTCGACACTGCGCTCCTGGTGCAGGCGCTGCACCAGTTCACCACTCAGGCGCTGCAGCAGCGCCTCGAACGCCTGGCGTACCTGCGCCATCGGCACACCCGTGTGGCTGCCAGTGACCAGCTCACCGAGTACGCCCTCTGCGGTGCTGTCCTGCGGCGTATCAAAAAACTCGGTAAAGCCTGGGATGTGGTCAGCGTGGGTCAGCACCAGATACACCGGAATATCGATATGCAGCGACTGCTGGATATCTTGCAACCGGGAATGCACATGCCGTGCATGACGCTCCAGATCATGCTCATTGCTGCCCAGCAGGGTGTCCACCGACAACGTCACCACCAGGCCATTGAGTGGACGTACCCGGCGCCTGGACTTGAGCAGGCCGAGCAATGTCGACCAACCAGCAGCATCGACCTCGCGGTCAGGTTGGTCCAGGTAGCGCCC
The DNA here is from genome assembly GCF_965653655.1 of Pseudomonas onubensis. NCBI lineage: Bacteria > Pseudomonadati > Pseudomonadota > Gammaproteobacteria > Pseudomonadales > Pseudomonadaceae > Pseudomonas > Pseudomonas onubensis. The sequence continues at coordinate 4,679 of NZ_CBFHAZ010000044.1, forward strand.
GGCACTCTCCATCAGCACGCCCTGATCGGCGAAGAACCAATCACAGTAGGCGCTGGCCCCGGGTGATGCTGCTTGAAGTTGATCCGGCGGACGCTGCAAGCCATTCGCCGCCAGCAAAGCGCTCTTGCCACTGCCGCGCTGTCCGATCAACAAGTACCAGGGCAGTTCATTGCGTGAGCGCACGCTGCGCCCCAAATATTGGCGAGATGTTTTCAAGGTGTGCAGCGCGTGCTTGAAACGGCTGCGCACCTGTTTGCGCTCGTCCTCTACCAGCCCCGGATGCTGACGGTCGGCACGGCTTTCGTCGGCTGGAGACCGCACGCTGTGGCGTGCGCCCGTAATGACCATCGCCAGCCCCCAGAGCAGAAACAGCGCGCTGATAGTCACGAGCCGAGCCGTGGCACCCTGCCAGAACCGGTGGTCATCCACCGCCAGCGCAGGCCCGAAAAACCACACCAGGCAGGCGCTGGAAAGCACCAGCAACAAGCTCCATACCCAAACAATGCGCAGCAGGGTGCACACGCCCTTGAAGAATGCGTTCATTCAATGTTCCCAGCGTTACAAGGGCGTCAGAGTCAGTTCCGGCGCCGAAGGTTGAAAGGGTTGCAGCGCTTGGGCTCGCTCCTGCCCCAATACCCAGGCAGCGGCCGAATACATCGTCAGCAAAGCGATCAAGCCCAACGCCACACACCCGCTTGCAGAGAGCGTGCGCAATCGCTTGTGGCGTGCCGGCTCCGGTCGCAAGGCACATGCAGACACGGACACCGGATCGCCACGCACGTGTCTTATCTGGCGATACAAGGCATCACGGACGCCCTCAAGCTGGGTCACACCGCGCTCCATAACCCTGTACTTGCCTTCGAAACCCATCGACAGGCACAGGTACATCAGCTCCAGCATGGCCAGGTGCTTTACGGGGTCGCGAGACAGTCGCTCCAACAGCTGGAAAAACTTTTCGCCGCCAAAGGTTTCGTTGTGAAAACGACTCAGCAGGCTGATCTTCGACCAGTCGCTGCGACTCCCCCACGCCGTGGTGACCACCGCCTCATCAACAACGCTGCACAGCACATAACGAGCAGCAATCACCTGAGCGCTTTCCATGCCTTCATGCTGGGCGCGGGCTTCGAAGCGTGTGAGGCTTGCGGCCAGGCGGTCGTTGAGCGTCTGCAGGTTTTCCCGGCCGCTGCTGAGTTTGAGTTCAAGCACCTCGGACAGCAGTTCCCAGGCAGCTGCCACCAGCGGGTTAAGGCCCACGTTGAAACGTTGCGCGCCCTGCACAGCGGCGGCATAGACCATGCGGTCCTCCAACTGCTCAAAACGCGGTGGCGACGGGAAGTCCGTTACCGGGCGCTGTGCCGGGCCGTGGCCGTTACGGTCCAGCAACACGGTTTTTTCATCCAGCGGGTATTCACAGTCCATGTTCATGATGTTCAATTCCTGATTGCCCAGAAGGTCAGTTCCAACTCACTGAACTCGCCGCCGACATGGAACGCAAACCCACCCGACTGCTCCAGCTGCGCGATATCACGGGCACTGAGTTCGAGCATGAAATAGGTTTTGCCGGCGTGAAAAGGGATCTGGCGTGGCGCCACCGGCAGTGGTTTGACCTTGATGCCCGCCAGGTGCAGGTTGACCAGCTCACGAATGCGCTCTACGGGGCCGATTTTGAGATGGGCCGGCAAGCGATGGCGCAGTTCTTCCGAATCACATTGAGCCGCGACCGCCAGGATGAATGTCGCGCTGCCCAGCAATTTGAGATCAGCCACCGGGCAGACCATCACTCCATACTGGCGCTGTTGCAGTACCAGCTCCAGGGCATGCTGCTCAAAGACCATCGACAGCACCGTGCGCAGGCCTGCCATCAACCCACGAAAACTGGCGCCCTGGTCGCCATGCAGGTAGCGCACCTGCTGGGTGGCGCGCTTGCTGTCACTGGCAAACGTCGCCAGTTCCCCCAGTATCGACAGCATTTCGCGGAACAGCGCCTCTGAGCGCACCTGCGCCTGAGCCAGGTAATGACGCAATACCGGCTCGGCCCGATTGATCAGTTGCAGCATCAGAAAGTCCGCAACCTGCGCACCTGCCGTGGCGCCATTGCCGCCAATCCGCTCAGCAATCGCATCCCCCCGACTGGCGAGCAGGCTGATCACTTCTTTGAGACAGGACGAAACAAACCCCGAGCCCTGCACATAAATAAACGTCGGGGCAAAATCAGGTTCCATTCGAAGCCCCTCTTGCGCAGAGCATTCCAGCACCTGGGCAATCTTCAGCTTCACGTAGGCCTCATCACCCGGCTGATCACCGAGCAACAGGCGCAAATCCGGGCGTGCGCAACGGATCTGGCAACGCGCATCCCGGCCTGCATTGGAGTCGGCCACTTCAACGTCACAGGCGATGTAGCGCGCCAAGACATCCCGCGCCTCCTGCGTGCGGGTTTCAACCTGATTGCCGGTCGCCATCGGCAACGCCAGGTACACCGATTGTTTGCCTGCGTTGGCCGGCACCTCCAGTACCAGTGGCGCCATGGTGGAGGTCAACTCAAAAAGACTGCCGTCCGGCAAAACGCCACTGGCTTGATTGACCACCAACTTGCCCAGGTTCAGGTACTGCAGATCGATGTCCAGGCTCAGGAAACCCCAGGCATCACTGGCCAACAAACGGGTTCGGTTGAGCTGCTGGTGGTAATAACGATCGTTGTGTTGCAAATGCTCGGGGCGCAGCAACATCCCTTCCTGCCAGATGACTTTATGAACCTGCATATCAGTTCTCCACCAGGCTGGCGAGTGGGTCGGCAGCCCGGATACCCGACTGGTCAAGCACCAGGTGCGCTCGCGTCACTTGCTGTGGCATAAGCGGCAGCACCCATCGCCATTGCACATTGGGCAAATCGCGGTACGCCGCAATGATGCCCACGTAACGGCTTTGCGGTTCGTTCCTGAGCTTGAGGGCCACCTGCTCGCCGGGACGCAACTCCAGCTCCTCGCTGCTCACCCAGTCTTTGGGCAGCGCCTGCTCGGCATGCTCATAAAGCGTGAAAAAATCCGCGTGTTCGAATGCAACCGGATGCTTGAGTTCAAACAGCTGCACCACCACCGGCGAGGGACGCCCATGCAGGTCGGGATTCACTTCTTCACTGGCGGCCAGCGTCAGGTCCAGCTTGGTCAATGTGGAAAAGGGTGACAGGCTGCTGCAACCACCCAGTAGCCCCAACACGACCAACAGGGCTATGGCGAGACGAGTCATGGGCATCCTCCCGGGTGTGTGGCAAATAACGCTGAGGCCAGGCGTACCTGCTCCTCATAGGCCTTGGCAAAGTCGCCGCGCAACAGGCCCGGGCTCAATGCGTCTGCTTCGACCAACCGTTGATAGCGGCGCTGGTAGGCCCGCCAATGCGCCCCGTCTGCAAAGAACCTAGGCACCTTGTCATCGCGCTCAAAACTGGCCAGCAAATGGCCGGGGGCAAACGTCGCCAGCGAGGTGCGCACCGCCGTGCGGCACGCAACGAGCAGCGCGACCTGATGCACTTGCATTTGTCGGTACACCTGCGTAATGGCAGTTTCAGCGCAGGGTTGCGCCAACTCACCCGTGCCCAGCAACGACACCAACGCAGCGTCAACGCCCAGGCTGTCTTTCAACGCGTTCGGGCGCTTGATCGAGGTGCTTGCGTCCAGATCCAGTTCGTTGCGCAGTTCGTCGTGAGTGCGCAGGTTCTGTTGCAACCCATCAATCGCGTGCCTGAGCAAACCCGCAGCCTTGATCGCCAACGCCTCGCGGCCAGCGCAATCAAGCGTCTGCACATTGACGCCCAACGCCTTGGCGAACTGCGCCCAGAACGCTTCGTCCGCCTCGGGCGCCGGCGATTCAGGCAAGACCGGCTCGACCCTCTCCCCCGGAGAAGCTACCTGTGCGGGTAAGGCCAGGTGATCGCGCTCAACACCGTCTCCATACAGCCAGGCACCCGATGCCTCTTGCGTGTCGTTCAAGGCGTCCAACTCGCACGACAGTGCCCCATGCACCGACTGGTGATCCAATGCGTGAACGGGGTCCAGGCCCAGGTAAGCGTCTTCGGGTATCAACCCGGCGTCGGCGGACAATGGCGGGCGATGCGATGCCGCGCGCTCAATCAGCCGCGCACGGATTGCAAACGGCCCCAACTGGAAAACATCACCCTCCAGAATCAACCGTGCCTGGCCCTTTTGCAGCGACTTGCCACTGCCCACCTCGCGGATACCGTTACTGCTGATATCCGTCAGGAAATAACGTGCGTCGCGGTAACCGATCAACCCGTGGTGACTGGAAAGCAAGCGACTGGGGTCAGGGATAATCCAGTCGCAACCGGCTCCACGACCGACCACGCCGCCCATGCCATCGAACACCTTGCGCGCTGGCGGCTCACCGCCCGCGCCATCACACACCTCAAGCACTAATTGCATGAAAGGCTCCCTTTTCATTGGCCGCGACGGGTCGCTTGGGGATCACCCAAAGGACGATAGTCAGCATCATCAAACACGTAATTGGCGCTGCAGCCGCTCAGCAAACACAACACGAGCACCACGGCTCGCCATGGACGATCAGACATCGGGGTTCTCCCAGGTAGATAAAACAAGCGGGGCATCGCAGAGCCCATGAGCACGCCAGCGTGAATACGCCATTCAGCATTCCCCTCGAGACGCGCCCATGGGGATATTCAACCGCGCCAGCCGGTACAGCAGCGTGCGACGTGCAACCCCAAGTTCACGCGCAGTGCGCGTTCGATTACCACGGTTCTTGTGCAGGCAATCGATCAGAAAGACCCGCTCCACCCGCTCCAGGCGCTGACGCAGGGTTGCCTCGACGGTCGCACCTGCAGGCGCCGAGGACAGCGACAGATGCGCAGGCAAAATCACCCCGTCGTCACACAGCAGCACCGCACGTTCCACCAGGCATTTGAGCTCACGCACATTGCCGGGGAAGGCGTGACCCGAGAGCTGATCAAGCGCAGCACTGGACCAGCTGACCAGCGGTTTTTCGAGTGCAGCGCAAACCTTTTCAGCAAAGTGCCGGGCAAGCAGCAGCACATCACCGTCGCGCTCACGCAATGCCGGCAATTGGATAGGGAACTGTGCCAATCGGTAATAGAGGTCCTCGCGAAAAGTCCCCTGGCTGACCATTGCCAGCAGGTCGCGGTGGGTAGCGGCGATGATTCGCACGTCGACCTTATGGGCGGTATTGGCGCCCAGGGGGCGCACCTCACCTTCTTGCAAAACCCTCAGTAGCTTTGCCTGCAGGGCAAGCGGCATATCGCCAATTTCATCCAGTAGCAATGTGCCGCCGTCGGCTGCGTCAAACAGCCCTGCATAATTTCGCTCCGCACCGGTAAAAGCACCTTTGCGGTAACCGAACAGCTCACTCTCCAGCAAGCCTTCGGGAAAGGCTGCGCAGTTTTGCACTACAAACGCCTGCTTGCTGCGCAGGCCAGCGGCGTGAATTGCACGCGCCACAACCTCTTTGCCAGTGCCTGTTTCACCGTGCAGCAGCACGGTAAAAGGCGCCTGCACAACCTTGCCGATCAATAGGCAGGTCGCCGCCATCGCCGTACTGTTGCCGATCAAACCGTAGGCGCCGGTGACGGGTGTACCGCACTGGGCAACAGCAGTGAGGCGCCCAGGATGGGCAAGCCGACGCAGGGTTAATTGGCCGAGGGCAAAGCTACCCAGTTGGCCCAGTGACACGGCGTAACGCTGCAATTGCGCCGGGCGCAGGCTGGCGCACAGCAGGACGCCGCACACCGCCTTGCTCTGATTGACCAGAGGCAGGCATGACAGCGAGTGCCAAGGCGTTGTCGTCGCGGGTAGAAAACGACTGTCATAGGCGCTGTTGCACAGCTCATCAATGGTCAACGCACTCCGCTGCTCGAGGGCGTAGCGCAATAACTGCTGATGCTGAACATCGACACCTGGCGCCAGCACGTCTGTTGGTTCCCCTTCAGGGAAGTGGTGAGCGATCAACCGCAACTGGCCGGTCGTTTCATCCCGGGCGTAGAGTTGGCACAGGTCGCACTGGCTCAACTGCGCAGCGGCCGTGACGCAAAGGCTCGCCAACGTCGATTCTTCACGCTCGAACCCCAGGCGGCTGAACCAGCCCAGCAGTTGGTCGGCATAGGTCAGCGGGTCGGGCAACGGGTTGAATGGGCTGTGCGTCATTGGCTGAACTCACACACCGGCAAACCGCGGCCATCCAGCGTCGCGTGGGTGGCCTTGAGGGATTCGCCAACGGCCATCGCACTGAGCAAACGGTCAACGATCTGCGGCAGCAAATGGGATTCGATCCATTGGTCGATATAACGCGCGCCACTGTCCTGGTGCAGACAGCGTTCGACCATGTGCGCGACCAATTCGGCGCTGTAGCTGAACACCAGTTCGCGCGCGTGCAACCGTTGGCCAAGGCGCGCCAGCTTGAGCCTTGCCACGTCATGCAAGCGTTCGCCAGCAAGCGGGTAATACGGCACGACACGCATGCGGGCGAGCAGCGCCGGCTTGAAGTGGGCGCGCAATACGGGACGGATCCCTTCCTCCAGGGTCGCAGCGTCGGGGCGCTGGCCATCGGCGCACAGTGCGGTGATGCGTTCGCTGCCCAGGTTGGACGTCATCAGGATCAGCGTATTACGAAAGTCAATTTCGCGGCCTTCACCGTCATTGGCCAAGCCTTTGTCAAAGACCTGGTAGAACAGGTTTAAAACCTCTGGGTCGGCCTTCTCGATTTCATCGAGCAACACCACTGAATAAGGTCGCTGGCGTACGGCCTCGGTCAGCACCCCACCCTCGCCGTAACCAACGTAACCGGGAGGCGCTCCGATCAATCGGGACAGGGAGTGTTGCTCCTGGTACTCCGACATATTCAGCGTGATCACAAAGCGCTCGCCGCCGTACAGCAAGTCCGCCAGCGCCAAGGCCGTCTCGGTCTTGCCGACCCCGCTTGGGCCTGCGAGCAAAAAGACGCCCACCGGGGCGCCAGGGTTATTGAGGCCCGCAGCCACCGCCCGCAGGTTGCGATCAAGCGCCTGCACCGCCGGTTCTTGCCCAATAATTCGACTTCGCAGAGCGTCGGCAAAACCCAGCACGCGCTCACTGTGCTCCAAGGCCAGTTGCTCAACCGGGATCCCTGTCCAGCCGCTGATTACCTGAGCGACCACCCGTGGGCATACCTCATGGTGGGCTTGCTGCTGTTCACGCTGCATCCAGCGCTGCTCGGCTTGCTGGCGCTCAAGCTCAAGTGTGTCCAGCCGCTGGGCGAGTGCTTGCAACGCCGGTTGGTCAACGGTCAAGCCTGCTGCAACATCCCGCTCAAGCGCCACACGCTGTCGAACACCCTCAGCCACTTCAGCGCACAGTTGCTGCAACGCCTCAGGCGCCGCCGTCAGGCTTATGCGCACTTGCGCACAGGCGGTGTCCAATACGTCGACGGCTTTGTCCGGCAGCTGCCGTCCTGCCAGGTAACGAGCGCTCATCTGCGCTGCCGCGACGACCGCATCGTCACGTATATAGACGCCATGGCTGGCTTCATACACCGGCACCAACCCACGTAAAATGCAGACCGCTGCCGCCACACTCGGCTCGCCGACCTTCACCGGCTGGAAGCGCCGTGCCAATGCCGGGTCTTTTTCGATGTATTTTTTGTATTCGGACCAGGTTGTGGCGGCGATCGTGCGCAATTGACCACGCGCCAGGGCGGGCTTGAGCAAATTGGCGGCATCGCCTCCCCCTGCCTGCCCGCCTGCGCCCACCAGGGTATGCGCCTCGTCAATAAACAGGATCACGGCCTGGGGTGAGGCGTTAACCTCGTCGATCACACCTTTGAGCCGCCGTTCGAACTCGCCCTTGATGCTCGCACCGGCCTGCAACAAGCCCATATCCAAGGTCAGTATGCGCACGCCCTTGAGGGGTTCGGGCACTTGTGCGGCCACCACCTGCAACGCCAGCCCTTCGACGATGGCGGTCTTGCCCACGCCAGCGTCACCCACCAGAATCGGGTTGTTCTTGCGCCGACGCACGAGGATATCGATCAATTGACGGATCTGCGCATCTCGACACAGGACCGGGTCGATAAGCCCCTCGCGAGCCTGATGCGTCAGGTCATGGGTAAAGCGCTCAAGCAGTGATTCCTCTTGTTGCAACGGACGGGTATCGGAGTCCTGGCTCAACAAAAACTCACGCACACGCTGCGCGTCCAAACGACTCAATAGTCGCTGATAACCACTGCCCGCGTGTTGCAGCGGATGACGTAGAAGTGCCAACAATAAAGCACCTGCACCTACCTCTACCTGCCCCAGTTCAAGGTGGGCAACCATTAACGCTTGTTGCAACCACTGCACGAGTGCCGGGGCGAACACCGGACTGCGCGATGCACCTTGCTCGCCTTTTAGCTGCAGCATGGCCTGAAGCTCACCGGGAGCGATTTCGGCATCCGCCAGCGCCCTGACCAAAGGGCCGTCATGGTGCTCCAGCAGTGTCAGCAGCAGGTCCTCAACCAACACTTCCTTGCCGCCTCGCGTTACACAGCGCTCGGCGGACCGCGTCAAGTCAAGGCGCGTCTGCGGGGTCAAGGTCCGGATCAGTTGTTGCAGGTCTACATTCATCATAATCATCAGTCCCTAATCAGAGTGGCTGGCCAGAGTGACCACACCGTCGGCACGCTCGTACCCCAACCAACTGGTCCAACCGAGACGGCACACGTTGCGCTCGCCAATATGCAGCGGCCGCACTTCACCCTCGGCCAGTACCAGGCGCACGTCATAGTCCAGTGGCGTACGCAGCATCAGGCGAACCAGCGAGCACAGCGGTTTGCAGGCGTTGCCGGCGGGTAAAAACGTGTGGAATAGCTGCCAGCTCAAGCCCTCGACATGCACTCTGAACTTGCCGCTGCGATCGGCAACCTGCTGCCCCAGCAGCAGGTCTTCGCCAAGCACGTTGTTGGCCGCACCGAGTTGGTTGCGTTGTTGTTGGGCGATGACCACCGTGCGTTCAACCCATTGTTCAATGAACACACTGCTGTGCTTGAAGTAATGACGCAGGACCGTTTCGATCAAGGTTGCCGAGTGCGCGCGCAGGCTCAGCAGCCCCAGGTACGGCAACAATCGCTTGCAGTCCAACTGCGCCACGTCACGAATCTGCTGGCTGCCCAGCCCGACCAGCGCGAACATCTGCGCGGAAAAAGCATCACCGGCGTCGGTGCGAAAACACGCTCGATAACGGTATTTGCGCCAGATCGGCAGCATCAACCTCTGCAGGCGGTGGTGAAATACGTCCAGAAAGCCACGGCTGACGCTGCCACTCGCCTGCTCTTGATAAAACCCGGGCAATGGCGAACCGGAGCCAAACAGGCCAAGCACATTAAGACGCAGGCGCGCCCGTAACTGTCCGTGTTCGACAAAAAAAGTCACCCGGTCGATGTCGTGCCCAGGGAACCCCAAGCTTGGGTTGGCCTGAAACTCGAGCAGGTCATATAGCGCGTCGTCATCCAGCAAGGGATGGTTGCCGCGCAGGCGCTCGATCACCTGCAGCACCGCCTGAAATAACGAATACTCACGAATTGAGCGTGATAGAGCAGTCAAAGCAGGGCCTGCCGACCCATGCGGGGTGGCCATAGATACACGTCTCCTTGTGTGCTGGTGACCCGTAGTTCGTGATACGAATTGAGGCCGGCGTATAAAGCGAAAAACTCATTGAGTGCCGAAGCGAATACAAACAGCTCGCCCTGGCCGGTAAAGCCGTTGGCGTCAATGCTCAACTCGACTTGCAGGCCGCGTATCGGCAGCCCACGATGAATTCGGTCGACGGCGTGATGATGGATGGACTTCAACGCATCCAACCTGCGCTGGCTGACGTTGTGTGCCTGTCGATCGTGATAGCGCGGCAAGTCGTAGGTTTCGAGGATGACTTTCAAGGCGCCGGTATCGGTTAACGAGAGGTAGTTGAGCGACATGTTGCTGATCAGCTTCCAGAGAAAGTCCTGGTCCAGAGGCGGAGCAAAGCTCGCCGTAGGCGCACAGATATTGCGAAACGTCAGGAATTCCGGGGTTTGCTCGCAGGGCTGATTGATCTCCCCAATCTGCAACAATCGTGGCAGGTTGTGGTTGGTGCAGGTCAATTCAACCGAGAGGGTTTCCTGCTCATTGCCTGGGCCGGTGCCGAAACTCAACCACGTATCCAGTTCGGCACTTTGCACCGACGAGCGCTGACGAATGCTGTAGCTGGGCGTGCGCGCCGACGTGGCACTGCCACTGCCATGCTCAAAGGATTCGAACGGCACGTACGCCTGGTAGCCCAGACCACCCGGGCGCCATCCGGTCACCTGGTCCACGGAAAACACAGCGGCATTGCCCCGCGCTATGCCACCCGGCAGCAGCAGGTACTCATCCTGCTTGCCATCCAGACGAATGGGCACTGCGTCATGCTTGAACAGGTTGGCAATCGGCGTGCAATACAGTTTTACGTTGTCCAGAGTGGGGCGATGCGTCGCATGCGCAGGGTGGTTTAACTTGAAACGCAGCTCTACCCCCCTCGCCTGCTTGAGCAGTTCATTGGGCAACGTCTGTAACGCATCGAGCCCCAGTACATCGACAAACAGATACTTGTCCGTGAACGCAAAATATTCCTGCAGGTGCCGATAACCGCAAAAGGTGTTGGCCGGATAGGGAATCAGTGCATGCTCCTCATCGAACCCCACCGGTCTTACTTGGCTGGCAGCAAGCCGCAGCGACAACGGCTGGCCATCGCGATCGTTTATCACCAACCCTTCGTGGTCAAAGAGCCGTAACTCGATGCCTTCCAGATGACGCAGCAGGCTCAGGTACAAGCCTTGGCTCACCTGTCGATCACCTGCAAGATGCAAGCGCAATTGATCGAATGCCAACTGACTCAAATTGCCCTCGACGCTCATCTCCATGCGCAGGTTGAGCAACGTTTGTACGCCCTGGGGCAAGTACGCCAGGTGGCTCGGTTGCAACGCCAGCACCTGTGTGGCGTAGCAGGTACGAAAACGGCAGCGCTCACCGTTGACCAATACGCTTTCAACCGGCGTGTCGCGCTCTACGCTTACCGTGGTACACGCATGTTTCAAGGGGTCAAACTGCAAGATGCTGAAGGCCGGCAGTGGCCGCATATAGTTGGGCCACAACAGATGCATCAATGAGTGAGTCAGTTCTGGCAGCTCGTCGGCCAGCTTCTGGCGCAGGCGCCCGGTCAGGAAGGCAAAGCCTTCCAATAGACGCTCTACATCCGGGTCCTGGCCTGAGTCGGCGAGAAACGGTGCCAAGGCTGGATTGCGTTCAGCAAAACGCCGTCCCAGTTGGCGCAAGGCACTGAGTTCACTTTGGTAAAAGTGGTTAAAGGACATCCGGCAGCACCTCAACCCGACCACCACCGGCCAACTGCGCGTTAAAAACCACCGGCTGCATAACGCCATCAATCAGCAGTGTTGCCTCAATCACAAACGCCAGGACCAAAGGGTTGCCGGTATCGGGTAAGCCCCTGACACGTACATTCGACAGACGTGGTTCGTACACCTGAATGAACCGTTCAATCGACAGGCGCGACTGGCTCAATGACTCATGCAGGCTCAGGCGCATGTCGTTGAGGTCGGGCAGCCCGTAGTCAGGCAGCGTCAAGACACTGCCTGCACGTGTGCTGAGCATTTTCTCCAAGTGCGCGGCAATCGACGCCACGCTCCCGGCCCTGGCGGGTGCCAGGCCTTCGAGACGCTCAAAAAGGCTGCGATGATCGGGTATCCCCTGCCCCTTTCTCATTCTTTGTCGAGTTTGCCGACGAGGGACAGGGTGAAGTCCGCGCCCATGTACTTGAAGTGCGGCCGTACACTGAGGTTGACGCGGTACCAGCCAGGTTCGCCCTCGACATCACTGACCACGATGCGGGCAGCCCGCAATGGGCGCCGCCCACGCACCTCGGCGCTGGGGTTTTCCTGGTCGGCAACGTATTGGCGGATCCATTTGTTGAGCTCCAGTTCCAGGTCGGTACGCTCCTTCCATGAACCCAACTGCTCGCGCTGCAAAACCTTGAGGTAATGGGCCAGCCGATTGACCACCATCATGTAGGGCAGTTGCGTTCCCAGGCGGTAATTCAACTCCGCTTCCTTGCCCTCGGCACTGTTGCCGAAATATTTGGGTTTCTGCACCGAGCTGGCGGAAAAGAACGCCGCGTTATCACTGCCTTTGCGCATGGTCAGGGCAATAAAGCCTTCCTGCGCAAGCTCGTATTCGCGACGGTCAGAGACCAGCACTTCGGTCGGGATCTTGGTTTCAATTTCACCCATGCTCTGGAAGTGATGCAGGGGCAGGTCTTCGACCGCACCACCGCTTTGCGGACCGATGATGTTCGGGCACCAGCGAAAGCGGGCAAAACTGTCCGTCAGCCGGGTGGCAAAGGCAAACGCAGTATTGCCCCACAAATAGTGTTCGTGGCTGTTAACCACGTTTTCCTGGTAGGCAAATGTCTTGACCGGGCACTCAAGGGGGTCGTAAGGGGTGCGCAACAGGAACCGCGGCACGGTCAAGCCGATGTATCGAGCATCTTCGCTCTGACGAAAGCTTTGCCATTTGGCAAACTGAGGCCCCTCGAAATGATCCTTGAGATCCTTCATGTCAGGCAAACCGGTAAAGCTTTCCAAACCGAAAAAGCCCGGCCCAGCGGCGGCAATAAACGGTGCATGGGCCATGCAGGCAACACTGGAAACGTATTGCATCAGCTTCACATCCGGCGCGCTGGGCCCAAGAAAGTAGTTGGCGATGATGGCGCCCACGGGCTGGCCGCCGAACTGACCGTACTCGGCGCTGTAAATGTGCTTGTAGAGCCCCGACTGAGTTATTTCCGGGGAGTCTTCGAAATCTTCCAGCAGGTCCTGTCGTGAGACGTTCAGCAGTTCAATCTTGATGTTCTCGCGAAAATTAGTGCGGTCGACAAGCAGTTGCAGCCCTCTCCAGGCGGCCTCAAGTGCCTGGAAATCCGGGTGATGAAGAATTTCATCCATTTGCTCGCTGAGCTTCATGTCGATCTCGGCGATCATTCGATCGACCAGACGCTTCTTGACCGGTTCGCCGCGGTTGTGCGGCTTGACAAGCTCCTCGATAAACGCCGAAACGCCGCGTTTGGCAATGCTGTAGGCCTCGTCATCCGCGCTAAGCAGTGTCTGGGCAACGATGGTGTCCAGAATGCTGTGCTCGTCAGCCATTCGGGTGGGTAGCGGTTGCTGCTGGGTCGTCATGGCATCAGTGTCCTTTACTGAAAGTGTCAGGCTGTGGGGTCACTCAACCCCAATTCGGTCAATACCCGGGCGCGGGAGTCGTCATCCGCCAGCGCCTGTTCGATCGCCTTGCGAAAGCTCGGCGTGTTACCCAGCGGCCCCTTGAGGGCCATCAGCGCTTCACGCAACGCCATGAGTTTTTGCAGCTCCGGGATCTGCTCGACCAGGTTGGCCGGGGTAAAATCCTTCATCGAGTTGATCCGCACCTGGATCGACAGCGCTTCGATATCAGGCTGTTCCTGCAGGCGATTAGGCACGCTCAGGGTCAACGCCAGTGCCTGTTTGGCCAGCACGTCATCAAAGGTGTTCTTGTCGATACCGATGGGCTTGCGGTCTTCGAGCTTGCGGGGGTCTTCGCGCTGGGCGAAGTCGCCCAGCACCAGCAACTTCAGCGGTAGCTCGACCTCCTCCTGGGCGCCCCCTACGGCGGGCTTGAAGGTGATATTGATACGTTCCTTGGGTGCTACCGAACCTTCTTTGGCCACGGTAAATCTCCTTTTTTCGAGGGGTTCAAAAACCTATTCAAGTACCGCTTCAACATCGAAGTGGCATAGCCTTCGGTGGGTCGTTTCCTTACGCTCGCGTACGGCCTGGCTTTGCGGCAAAAGCTCGCAACAGCGATACAAAAGCTGTGCAACCTGCAGTGCCAGTTCCGGCTCCCAACGATCCAGGCCGGCGTGCTGAAGCTCGTGGTCCAGGCCTTCCAGCTGCACTTTCGCCAGCGCTTGCTTGCCTGCCGATACGCACAACCGCGCCAATGCCAGCCGCCAATGAAAACGCGCGCGCTCGCTGCGTGCGGTGAGCATGCCCTGCTTGAGTACGTGTATTGCCTCCTTGAGCCCGTCCTTGCGCAGCCTGGGCATGACCTCTTGCAAGGCCACCTCCCAGGGTTCGGCGTTGGCATCAACAACCACGTCGGACGGCGAAAGAGGCTGCAAGTGTCGAGCGACCTGAAGCGTGATCCAGTCCCGAGTGGCGGTATCGGCAAACGGCGTACCATCGTGAAACCTGAATTCGGGCAGGTCTGGCAAGCGTTGCAGTAACAGCGCGAAGCTGACTTCCAGTTCGGTCATGGCCAGATTGGCCTGCAAGGCCTCAAGGCATTCCCAAACCATGCGCAAGCCGTCAAACCAGAACAGCGTACTCGCCAGGCTGGCCTCCAATTCGAGCAACAGTTCACCGTAGTGCCCTTGGGCAAAACGTTCCCGGTAGCGCTTGAGCTTGTCGGGCGTCGGGCCACGAAGCACCGTGAGCCGCTCACTGTCAGCGTCCGGGTAGCTGTTGAGTGCCAGCCAGGTCAGTGTCCGGTTAAGGCGCAAGGCACGCAGGTCGGTCGCATCCTGGCGCTGCCACCAGTTGCATAAGTGCCGGCCTTGTTCCTGTAACGTGCGCAGTGACTTGTGGGCCTCTTTTTCGCTGGCTAGCGTCTGGTGGCCAGTTTTGTCGTGATCTGCTGCCGGCTCCGTGCTCAGCAACCGCGTCGCGGCCTGCTTGACCTGAGCGATCACACCCGTCACAGCTGCTTCTGGCAGCTCTGCTTGTGCGGCTTGCTCCAACCGCTGCGTCAATTGCCTGCGCAGCGCTAACAGCGACGGCGCCTCATCACTCAAGTGCGCAGACAAGAGCGCATCGAGGCGCGTCAGGTGCTCAAGCATGCGGCGAAACAATGGCTGCTGATCGTTGAGCGAAAAGCTTTGTACCTGCTCCAGGCGCAGCGCCAACCAGCCGAGTGCTGCGCCACGAGTGCGCAATTTTTGCGGATAGACAACCGCCCACTGGTGCTCGCATAAATGACGCAACAACCCGAGGCCCGCCACCAGCCCTGGCCAGGATTCACGCTGGTACAACGCCCACGTCAACCAGGCGGCCACCCGCAGATCCTTGGTGTGCTGACGCAGCAAGCTCTGGCTGATTTGCACGACCACCTGCCAGTCCGGCTGGGTGCTGACATGAATCGATTGCTGCTTGCCAAGTTCGGCCTCCAAGGCTTCATATTCACTTGAAAAGCGCATATCACTGCCTGCAAAGTTACCTTGCGAACAGGGCACTAAGGCAAGTTCAAGATAATAACCACACAAAGCGCCTGAATAATCCATTTTGGGCCGCATACCAAATAAAAAATAATAAAACCCCATGCACCTGAATCACACTGAGGCGCAAAAAAACACGATTATAAAAACCTCGTAACGTCTATAAAAACCTCGCAACCCCCTCCGCAAAGTTCGTAAACACTAGCCTCGCAAATGACATCCAGCAAGTGCCCACCTCGCACTTAAGGATTTTCCTACAAGCCCCATGATTATTGGCGTGCGCACCGTTTTGCGCAGCGAAATCAGCTCAATATGTTTAATTACTTTGCCCCTTCAATAAATACACACAACAACAAGATGAGCAAATTAATGCACACTCCTGCGCAAATACTTTCATTAAAAATCCATTAAAACGACCCCCCATCTTTCAAAAACAACCCCAACAACAAGCGCACCCCTTGTTTTTACTGGACTTGTTAATTTCAGGCACGCTTCTTGTTATAGAAACTTGCCCAGCCGGCACAACTGCCGCTTGGCACTACTTCAACCATCAGGCAAGGAAACCCGTCATGCCAACACCCGCATACCTTTCGATCACCGGTGTCAAACAAGGACTGATTACGGCAGGCACTTTTACCCAGGACTCGGTAGGCAATATTTATCAGGAGGGCCACGAAGACCAGATTCTGGTCCAGGCTTTTTCGCATCAGGTGATCATCCCCCGTGACCCGCAATCCGGTCAGCCAACCGGCCAGAGGGTTCACAAACCGCTGATGATCAGTAAGGTCTTCGACAAATCATCGCCCCTGCTGTTCAGCGCGCTGACCAGTGGCGAAGAAGTCAAATGCCAGTTGCAATGGTTCCGTACGTCCTCGGCCGGCACCCAGGAGCACTATTTCACCATCGAGCTTGAGGGGGCGACCATCGTGGATATCCAGTCACGCATGCCCAACTGCCAGGCGCCTGAAAACGCGCACTTCACGCATTTGGAAGATGTGCACTTCACCTATCGCAAGATTATCTGGACCCACGAAGTGGCAGGTACTTCCGGCTCGGACGATTGGCGTAGCCCGGTCGCCGGCTAACCCTGGGCGACGCAGAAACGGCGGCCATGGACGGCACCGTTTCTGCGCACTTGCTACACCATTGCCAGTGGATGCTTGCGTTTGGGTGCACCGAACACCCGGTCGATCGCATCCAGATCGTGCTCGTCGAGCACCAGTTTCGCGGCGTTTGCATTAAGCCGCACATGCTCGGGGCTCACCGCCTTGGGGATCGCAATCACACCGTCCTGGCGCAATACCCAGGCCAGGGCGATCTGTGCGGGTGTGGCCTCATGTCGGTGGGCAATTTGCTTGAGCGTCGGGCTGGACAGCAGTTCGCCGCCCTGGGCGATCGGGCAGTACGCCATAAGTGGCAAATGGTGCTGTTGCCACCATGGCAACAGGTCGAATTCGATACCCCGCTCTTCGATGTTGTAGAGCACCTGGTTGGTCGCACAGGCGGGGGATGTAAGTTCCTGCAGGTCGGCGACGTCAAAGTTGGAAACACCCCAACGGCCGATCTTGCCTGCCTCACGCAGACGTTCGAACGCTTCAACGGTTTCTTCGAGCGGGTACTGGCCGCGCCAGTGCAGCAGGTACAGGTCAATATAATCGGTGCCGAGGCGCTGAAGGCTGGCTTCACAGGCACGCGGCACGCCCTTGTGGCTGGCATTGTGAGGGTAGATTTTACTGACCAGGAACACCTGGTCGCGCTTGCCACGAATGGCCTCGCCTACCACCTTTTCGGCGCCACCTTCGCCGTACATTTCAGCGGTGTCGATCAGGCCCATGCCTTCGTCGATACCCAATTGCAACGCGGCGACTTCGGCTTTGTGCTGGTCCGGATTTTCACCCATGCGCCAGGTGCCTTGGCCGATGACAGGCACGGGAACACCGGCCAGATCAATGGTACGCATAACAACCTCCTGATGAGTTGGCGAATTAACAGTGTGGCACTGACCGGACAAAAGGGTTCAATCGAAGTATGGTTAGCCTTTACCCAATCGCCAGGCAGGACCTGTAATGCTGTTTGTTGTCATGCTCGGGGGCAAGCACCCACGGGCCAAAATCGAAGTTCACGATGTGGTATTCGCAGTGGCGGACACGCTGCAAGCCACCTACGCGCAATTGCGCGAAGGCTGGTTCGGCAGCCCCAAAGGCATGCATATCGACGCCTGGATGGCGGTCGATGGCGTGGGCGGCTGGAAGGTCGAACTCAGCCAAATGGCACCGCCTGCCGGTGCTTATCACCTGTACTTCATCAACCTGGGGGGTTATGAAGCCAGCGTGTTCGGCGAGGCCCACCATTACTTACTGGTGGTGGCTCGCGACAAACAGGAAGCCAAGCGCAAGGGCCAGCAACAGCTATTGCAGCACTGGTCGCAGGCCCATACCGATGGCGTGATGGATGTTGACGACTGCTTGCCTATCGACCTGGTGGACGGTCGCTATGTTCACCTGGTGCAAGGCGCGCACCAACCGATCATCCAGCGGAACGACTACATCACCCTGCCCTGAGCCTTCATGTGCAGGGCTCCAAGGTTTTGCCAAATAAACGATTGCCGTGGGTTTCTCCCTGGAAGGTATAGGTCGGCGAACCCAGCATCGCATAACCACGTCGAGGGTAAAAACCCAACGCGCGTTCATTGCCCACCCACACGGTCGCCCACAATACAGACGCGGCGCCCGAGGCTGCGCGCTGTTCTGCCGCCTGCAGCAACCGATAGCCAATTCCCAGGCCGGTAAATCGCTCCTGGACATAAAGGCGCTGCAACTCGGCGGCATCCGGTGCTGTGATCATCGAGTGAGTGGCGTGAAGTTGGATCTGGGCAAAGCCAACAAGGTGGCCGTTCGACTCAGCCACCACCAGCGAGAGGCCAGGTTGTGCCATCAGGTGGGCGATGGTCTGCGGCGCAAAGGCTTGCAACGCCTCATTGGCAATCGAGGCACGGATGCCTTGGGTGGCATAAGTGTCGAGGAATACCTGCATACCGAGCACGCCAATGCATAAGGCGTCCTCGGCAATGGCATCACGAACAGTAACGGGTGGCGGGTTGATAGCAGGCATTGAGTCTCCGTACTCAGGGGGTACAAGGATCAACGTTTTACCACGAATACAGGCGACAGCAATTGCCTCTGCCGATGCGCCGCAGTAGGGTTTACGCCTCGCCCAATCTGCCGGAGCCCGCCATGAGCTTTTTTTCCGACCCCGATGCGGTCGCCCGCTACGCCGAAGGCCCTGTGCGCTTGGTGCCGGGCTTCGACGGCCTGCAACGCATGACCACCTTGCTGCTGCGTGAAGCGGTTCCTGCTACCGGCAACGTGTTGGTATTGGGCGCCGGGGGCGGCCTGGAACTTAAACGTTTTGCCGACGCCGAGCCAAGCTGGCGCTTTGCGGGCGTCGACCCATCGGCCGAGATGCTGAAGTTGGCGCAGGCGACACTCGGCCCGTTAAATGAGCGCGTGCAGTTGCATGAGGGTTACATCGACACCGCGCCATTGGGTCCCTTTGACGGCGCCACTTGCCTGCTGACCTTGCACTTCATTCCAGAACAGGAACGCCTGCAAACCCTCAAGGCCCTGTGGCAACGTTTGCTGCCCGGCGCACCGCTGATCGTGGCGCACCATAGTTTCCCCCAGGCACCGCAGGAAAAAAGCCGTTGGTTGAAACGTTACGCCGCGTTTGCAGTCGACTCGGGCGTGCCGGTCGAGGATGCCGAGCGCGCGATTACCGCGATCAGTGCCAAATTGCCGGTACTGTCACCCGAGCAAGATGCCGCCTTGATGGTTAAAGCCGGGTTCGAGGGCGTGGAGCTGTTCTACGCCGGCTTCAGTTTCAAAGGATGGGTCGGCTACAAACCGCACTAGCGCTTACCAACTACCGGATGCCCCACCGCCGCCACTGGAACCACCGCCCCCGGACGAGCTGCTGCTTGAACTGGAGCTTGAACCAGAGCTGCCGGAGCTTGAGCCAGAGCCGCCACCCGAACCCGAGCCGCCATCGGAAATGCTCTGCAAAAACACAATAAACGCCACCACCGAAGCGGCGGGTATGGCGATGATCCAGCCTTGATAGCCTTGCCCCAGCAGCAACCCGACTGCCACATACACCGCTACCACCGCCAACACGCGCACGAGGAAGAAGCGCGGGCTATTTTTCCAGGATTGGTGGATGACGTAGAACAGGCCCACGTACAACGCCAGCACCAACGCACTGCCAAACGGCCACACCAGCCAGTGGACGAAGTTGACGGCGACGAAGTGGTCCACCACCAACAGCCCGACCACATAGGCAAGTAACCCAATCACGCAGTAAAACACCGTACGCGCCAGCCACAAGGCGCCGAAGGTCGCGCCACCAATCAGCAGCGTCAGCGGCAATACCAGCAGGTACATCGGCCAGTCGCGCCCGCCCCCATACAGCGTCAACAGTAGCGTAACCGCCACAGTGGCGATTAAAGCCCGGCGCCAAGGCAGCTTGCCGGCCGCGATCAGCACGCCGCCGACACCGCCCAGGATAAACGCCAACAACACTGCAATGGCCTGCGGGTTAACCTCTGGCCCCACCGGGGTGGGCAGGTCGCCGCCGTCTACCAGCACGCCCAGGTCATCGACGGCTTGTTGAATCCCTCCCGCATAGTCGCCCTGGCGAAACGCCGGGGTGAGGTGTTCTTCGATGATGCGGTGGGCCAACAGGTCGGTAACCGTGCCTTCCAGGCCGTAACCCACCTCGATACGCACTTTATGGTCGTTCTTGGCCACCACCAGCAGGATGCCGTCGTTGACGTCCTTGCGCCCCAGTTTCCAGGCACGGAACAGCTGGTTGGCAAAGTCCTCGATGGTTGCGCCACCGGTGGTAGGCACCAGCAGCACGGCCACCTGGGCGCCTTTGCGTTGTTCGAGGGCGGTGAGTTGCGACTTCAAGCGCTCGGTTGTGCCGCTATCCAGCGTATTGGTGAGGTCGATCACCCGCTGGTCGAGGGCGACTTTGATCAGCGAAGTGTCCGCCTGGGCGCTGGTCAACAGACTGAGAAATGCCAAGGCCAGCAGACTCAAGACGGATTGGCGCAGAAACAGCCGCATGCTTTGTTACCTGAAGTTTCTTCGAGGAGGCGTCGACTTTACCTTATAGACGTATAACGCGTGACCCCACGCCCGCGACTATCTAAACTGCCCGCACATATAGCAATGCGCCATAACTGAGAACCCCATGAACCTAAAGCACCGCAACAACGTCAGTGTGATGGGTAACGGCACCGCAACCCTGGTGTTCTCCCACGGTTTCGGCTGCAACCAGGCCATGTGGAATTATCTGGCGCCGCCCTTTGCCGAGCGTTTTCGCGTCGTGATGTATGACCTGGTGGGTGCCGGCCTGTCGGACATCAGCGCATTCGACAAGAGCAAATATGCTGCGTTGGATGCCTACGCCCGTGACTTGAACGAGATTATCGACGCTTTCGCCAGCGGCCCGGTGATCCTGGTCAGCCATTCGGTCAGCGCGATGATCGCCACACTCGCCGACCGCCTGGCGCCAGGCCGTATCGCCGCCCATGTCATGATCGGCCCGTCGCCACGCTATATCGACGACGCGGGTTATGTCGGCGGTTTCAAGCGCAGCGATATCGACGACCTGCTCGACACCCTCGACAGCAACTACCTGGGCTGGTCCAGCACCATGGCCCCGGTGATCATGGGCGCCTCCCCCGAGCCAACGGCGTTGAGTGCCGAGCTGAGCGACAGTTTCTGCCGCACAGAACCGGACATTGCCAAGCAATTTGCGCGGGTGACCTTTATGTCGGATAACCGCAAAGACGTGATCGGCTTGACCACGCCTGTGCTGATCCTGCAATCACGTGACGACCTGATTGCGCCAGTGGCGGTGGGCGAGTACTTGCACAGCGTGCTGCCCAACAGCACCTATTGCCTGGTCGATAATGTCGGCCATTGCCCGCATATGAGCGCACCTCTGGCCTGCACGATGGCGATGGATAACTTCCTGGCGCCGTGGGCCGTGGCCCATGTCGGCTGACCTGTTCGACAGCGCCGCCTGTGCCCTGGCCGTCACGGCCGAAGACGGCACGATCCTGCGCGCCAACGCCATGTTCGGCGAATGGCTGGGGTTGCGCAGCGCCGAGCTGTGCGGGCGGCGCTTCCAGGACTTGCTGACCATGGGCGGGCGAATATTCCACCAGACCCACCTGGCGCCGATGCTGCGCATGCGTGGCAGCGTGAGCGAAGTCAAACTCGACCTGGTGCACCACGACGGGCACAAAGTGACCGTATTGCTCAACGCCAACGCCCGCGAACAGGCCGGCACGCTGGTACACGACCTGGCACTGTTCGGCACTACCGACCGCGACAAGTACGAGCGCGAGCTGCTCAATGCCCGCAAGCTTGCCGAAGCCTTGTTGCAGGAACGCACCAACACCGAATTGGCGCTGCAACAGGCCCAGGCCGAACTGAGCGAAGCCTACGCCATTGCTCAGCGCCGCGCGTTGTTTGCCGAGCAAATGGTGGCGATCGTCAGCCATGACCTGAAAAACCCGCTGACCGCCATCCGCATGGCCACGGACATGCTTGCACGCAACGAACGCACGCCCAAGGAGCGCCAGTTGCTGGGCCATATCGGCCAGTCATCCGAGCGCGCCCAGCGCATGATTGCCGACCTGCTGGATTTCACTCAGGCCCGAGTTGGCCACGGGATCAGCATCAAGACCACGCCCCTGGATTTGCACAGCGTGATCCAGCACGCCGTGGATGAACTGCGCATGGCCTTCCCCAAGGCCACGTTGAAGCACCAGGCCGAAGGCATAGGTCAGGCGTGCCTGGACGCCGACCGGGTGCAGCAGATCATTGGTAACCTGGTGGCCAACAGTGTGGCGTATGGCGACTTGCTCCTGCCCATTACCATCACCTCGCGCCTGGGCGAAGGTGGCTGCGAGGTGGCCGTGCATAACCACGGTGCCGCAATCCCGCAAACGCTGATCGCCAGGCTGTTCGAGCCCATGACGCGCGGCACCGACCAGGGCAGCGAGGTGCGCAGCGTGGGGTTAGGCCTGTATATCGTGCATGAACTGGCCAAGGCCCACGGTGGCGACGTGGCGGTAAGCTCCTGCACCAACCTGGGCACGACCTTTACCGTGACGTTTTAGACCAGGTACACCGTGCCCTGCATGACCGGCTCGACACGGCCGGTCAACACCACGCCGCCCTGCCCGTCCCACTGCACAGTGACCGTGCCACCATCGCACTGCACCTCAACCGTGGCGTCCAGCAAACCGCGCCGAATCCCATTGACCACTGCACCACAACAGCAGGAACCGGACCCCAGCGGCACGCCCCCGCCGCGTTCCCAAATACGCAGGCGGATGTGGCTGCGGTCCAGTACCTGCACAAAATGCACATTGGTGTTGGCCGGGAACAACGGATGGGTTTCCAGCGCCGGGCCCAAGGCTGCCACGTCGATGGCGCTGATGTCGTCGACAAAATACGTGCAGTGCGGGTTGCCCATGCTGCAGACGGCAGGCGCGCCATCGATGGGCAAGGTGCGGGTGTCCAGCGCTTCGGCCAGCGGCACTGCCGACCAGTCCAGCGAGGGCGCGCCCATGTTCACGGACACCTGTTGCCCGGCAGCGCGCACGCACGTCAGCAAGCCTCGGTCCGTGCGCAATACGACGGTGTCGCGGCTGGTTTCATGCATCAAGCGGTCAGCCACGCCACGGGTGGCGCTGCCGCAGGTTTGCAGCGGCGTACCGTTGGGGTTCCAGAACTTGATGCGGGCCAGAGCATCTTCGCAGTCGAGCACCACGGCCAGTTGGTTAAAACCGATACCGGTGTGGCGGTTGCCCAGGCGCCGGGCGACCTGTGCAGTGATCGGATCGTCCTGGCCACGGCGGTCGATGATGATGAAATCGTCGCCATTGGCATGCATCTTCACAAAGGGCAAGGTCACGGGCGGTCCTCGTTCGAGATCAGCCTGCAAGCATACGGGAGTTTCATCCAAGCCGTTTCAGCCGCGTGCTAGCGTTGGCGCATCCTTATCCAGCAGAACCGTCTATGAACAAAACCACGCTTGCCTTTACCTTGCTGCTGGCCGCGCTGCCCCCGGTGACGATGGCTGCAAGCCTCTGCCAGCCTGCGGCTACAAGCCCTGCAGCCAACGCCCTGCTGGCCGCCGCCCAACGGCATTTGGTCGACGCGCCTGCGCCGTTGCCCCATGTGCACACCGAAGGCACCCTGCCAAACCAAGGCATTCGCGAGCAAAGCCTGGTTGCCGAAAAGGACTGGCCGCTGATGCGCCAGGCGGCACTGGCCTGGCGCATCGGCGGAGACCCGGGTTACCTCAAGCAAGTCGACGACTACCTCGCCGCGTGGGCCGATGTCTACCAGCCGGATTTCAATCCCATCGACGAAACCAACCTCGATATGCTGATCACAGCCTATGCGCTGACCGCCGACCATTTGCGCCTGGAAACCCGCGCAGCCAGCCGCCGCTTGATCAGCAACCTGGGCAATGGCTACCTCGCGCATATCGAACAATTCCACGGGCAGAAAAAAGGCACTCAGACCAATAACTGGCAGAGCCACCGCGTCAAGTTGGTGACCCTGGCCGCCGCCGCACTCAACGACCAGGTCATGCTTGAACAGGCTCATCAGCTGTTTAAACAGCAAGTGGCCGACAATATCCTGCCCGACGGCTCGGTCACCGACTTCCAGGACCGTGACGCCCTGCATTACGTGGTCTACGACCTTGAGCCGCTGGTGCAGGCCGCACTGGCGGCCAGGCCCTACGGTGGCGACTGGCTGAACCTCAAGGCCAATGGGGCTTCGCTGAGCGCCGCCCTCGACTGGCTGGTGCCTTACGCCACTGGGCAACGCAGCCACCAGGAATTCGTGCACACCCATGTGCAATTCGACAAAGACCGCGCCAAAGTAGGCGAAGCCGGTTACAGCGGCACCTGGGATGCCAACAGCAGCGCGACGCTGTTCTGGCTGGCGGCGCAACTGGATAAACGCTACCTGCCGGTGGCCACGCAACTGGCGGCCCACCCGGCCGATTGGATCAGCGCCTGCTATTTGAAGTAAGCGCGGCTAGACTGGCCCGGCGCCCTATTCAAAGGATCGACCATGCTTATTGTATTCAGCGGCCTGCCCGGCACCGGCAAGACCACGATTGCCAGCGAACTGGCACGTCGGATAAACGCGGTTTACCTGCGAATTGATGTGATTGAGCAGGCGCTTCGGGATGCAAACGTACTGACCGGCGATGTGGACGCCAGCGGTTATGGCGTGGCGAATGCGCTGGCATTGAGTAATTTGCGATTGGGGCAGACGGTGATTGCCGACTGTGTGAACCCGGTGAAGCAAAGCCGGGAGGCATGGCAGGCTGTGGCGGCGACAGCGGGTGTCGAGCTGCTTGATATTGAAGTGGTTTGCTCTGACCTGCGGGAGCATCAGCGCCGTGTGGAAAGCCGCACGGGCGATGTTGCCGGGTTGGTGCCGCCCTCCTGGCAGTCCGTGTCAGGACATGAATATGAGGCGTGGACTGAAGCGCCTATGACTATCGACACTGCACAGGTGACAGCCGCTGAGGCCGTCGAAGTGATCCTGGCGCACATCATCCCTGTGGCGAGCAGGCTTGCCCTGCGTTGGGCTGCGCAGCGGCCCTGATACAGTCACCGCGTTTTCTCAGAGACACATAAGCGTCTGATTTTGGGGCTGCTACGCAGCCCAACGCAGGGCAAGCCTGCTCGCCACAACAACCCCATCTGCCACAACAAACCAGCTAGCCACAACAAGCGCATCTGCCACAACGAGCTTCAGAGCACCGCCCCCATCGCCTTCAACAACACCGGGTCACGCCCATAAATATCCGGCGAGTACACCAACCCGCCCTGGCGATCGACCTCCACCGTCCAGTAACCCAACAGCACCGGCACCGGCGTGGCCAGCCTGAACTCATGGGTTGTGCCCGTGGCCAACAATTCTTCGGTGCGCGTGCGTTCGGCCGGGGTTACCAGCAGGTCGCGCAGCATCATTGGCTGTTCAACCCGCACACAGCCCGAACTGAAGGCCCGTGGGCCTTTGGTAAACAGCGGCTGGCTCGGCGTATCGTGCAGGTAAACGGAATAAGGGTTGGGGAAGCGCATCACGATGCGGCCCAGCGGGTTGCGCGGGCCGGCCTCCTGGCGCAGCAGAATATTGCCAGGGCGCGACCAATCCACCTGGTCGGCGGTGAGTGGGCGGCCTTGAGCGTCGAGCACTTGCAGGTTTTGCTGGCGCAGGTATTCGGGGTTGAGGCGGATGGCCGGGAGTTTATCCTCACGCATGATGGTCGGCGGGATGGTCCACGTGGGGTTGAGGGTCAGCCGGGTGATGCGCGACTTGAGCAGTGGCGTCTGGCGTTCGGCACGCCCGACTTGCAGGCGGGTTTGCCACACCGGGATGCCGGCTTGGTAGACGCTCAATTGCGCAGCGGCAACGTTGACCACCACGCCTTCGGGCTCCAGGTCCTGGGCCAGCCAGCGGAAGCGTTCGAGGTTGATGCGCAACTGGTCGCGGCGCATCGCCGGGCTGATATTCAGTTCGGCCACGGTGCCCGTGCCTATCACACCGTCAGCCTGCAACGAGTGGCTGAGCTGGAAGGCCTTGACCGCCTTGACCAACTCGTCGCGGTACTGTCGGCTGTTGCCCGTTGGCGCCTTGGCGAGGTAACCACCGCTGTACAAGCGCCGCGCCAGTTCGGGCACGCGCGGGTCTTCCATGCCGGGCTTGAGCAGCGGCCCGGTGGCGACCGGGTCCCAGTGGGGAAGCGGCTGCAGGCGCACAGTGGCATAGGTATTGCGCAAGCTGCGGTACAGGTCGGCGCTGGGGCGCGCCTGGTCAAAGGCTTGGGCCATGTCTTGCAGGCCGGTGGCGGCAAAAGCCAGCACTTGGATATTGGGGTCGAGGGTGGATGGCTGGGAATGCCACAGCGGCTCGAAACGCGACTGTTGCAGGCGGCCGTAATGCAGATCCTGCAGGGCCTGCAGGTATTGCCGGCTGCTGCCGATATCGCTGCACAGCATGTTACCCGTGGCCTCCACGGTAGGCAGGCTATAGTGGGTGGGGTCCAGGCCATCGTCGGCCAGCATCAGCAACTGAGATTGCAGTGCGTGGCGGCGCTCATCGGACCACAACGGCACATTGCCCTGCTGCTGGTAGAGCGCCTGCAAACGCGCTTGCGCCGCTGGGTCTATCTGTGCGGCAAGGTTGGGGCAAACGCTGGGCAGTTGAGAAAGGGCCAATTGCACCGGGCTGGTTGAAACCACCGGCACAGCGTCCAGCGGCAGCTCATCAGCTGTCGCGACCAATGGTGCAACGAGCAGGCAAATGCTCAAGTAACATGCGTGTTTTTTGAACAATTGACTTAACTCCAATCCACAGCGGGGGGGATGTACTGTAGATGCTGACTTTTATATGCCGCGTCGGCTTGATCGCCGTGACTTTGGCTACGCTGAGCACTGTTACGCTCGCCGCCAATGCCAACCCTCCTACTTTGTATAGCAGCCTGGCGCGCTCGGCTCCAGAACTCAATCCCACTGTACTGAAAAGCGCCCTGGGCGCGGTGCAATGCGCGGTCAATAACGGCGAAGAACGCTCGGATCGCCTGGCCGTCATTGACTACTCCCAACCCTCTACCGCCCGTCGGCTGTGGATCTTCGACCTGCGCAAAAAGACCCTGGTGCTGCGCGACCTGGTGGCTCACGGTGCCAAATCCGGGGAAAACTTCGCCACGCAATTCTCCAATCGGGAAGGCAGCCACCAATCCAGCCTGGGTTTGTTCCGCACCCAGGAAAGTTACTTGGG
Source organism: Pseudomonas onubensis (assembly GCF_965653655.1). Taxonomy (NCBI): domain Bacteria; kingdom Pseudomonadati; phylum Pseudomonadota; class Gammaproteobacteria; order Pseudomonadales; family Pseudomonadaceae; genus Pseudomonas; species Pseudomonas onubensis. The sequence continues at coordinate 31,893 of NZ_CBFHAZ010000044.1, forward strand.
CACCCACGGCTACTCGTTGCGCATGGACGGCCTGGAGCCGGGCTTCAATGACCAGGCCCGCGACCGCGCGCTGGTGATTCATGCGGCCGACTACGTCAACCCGGCCTGGAGCAAGCGCGAAGGCCGTATCGGCCGCAGCCAGGGTTGCCCGGCTGTGCGCCCACAAGTAGCGCGTCAGGTGGTAGACAAGCTCAAGGATGGGCAGTTCATGTTCTCCTGGTACCCGGACCAGCGCTGGCTGAAGTCCTCGACGTACTTGAACTGCAAGCCCCAACAAGTGGCCAGTAGTCGTACAATCCGTGGTGGTTAGCCTGTCCCCACAGATAAAAGAGAGCGTCGCATGCTTCTACATACGTCCACCTGGATCGAGATCGGGCAGTTTCTGGAGCGCAGCCGCACGGTGGTGATCCCTATCGGCTCCAACGAACAGCACGGCCCCACCGGCCTATTGGGCACCGACTGGATGTGCCCGGAAATCATCGCCCATGAGGCGCAGAAAAACGCCGACATCCTGATCGGCCCGACTTTCAATATCGGCATGGCCCAGCACCACCTGGGCTTTCCCGGCACCATTTCGTTGCGCCCTTCCACCTTTATCGCAGCGATTGGCGACTGGGTGCGTTCACTGGCCGGGCATGGTTTCGAGAAGATCCTGTTTTTGAATGGCCACGGCGGCAATATCGCCACCATCGAAGCAGCCTTTTCCGAGCTCTACGCCGAAGCCAGCTACGCCCGCCGCCCGGCCGGGTTTGCGCTCAAGCTGGTGAACTGGTGGGACCTGGAGGGCGTCAACGAACTGGCCCACCGCCAATTCCCGGTGGGCCACGGCAGCCATGCCACACCATCGGAGATTGCGGTGACGCAATGGGCGTACCCGGAGTCGATCAAGTCGGCGGAGTATTCGCCACGAATCGCCAACACCGGGCCGATCCGCGAAGCACTGGACTTCCGCGCACGCTTTCCGGATGGCCGCATGGGCTCTGATCCCGCACTGGCGACGGTGGAAAAAGGCGGTGAGTTGGTGGCGTTGGCAGCCAAGGGGCTGGTCAACACCGTGAACACCTTCAGCAACGAAGCCAAACCTTAAGCCGAACACACAGCACAATGTGGGAGCGGGCTTGCTCGCGAAAGCGGAGTATCAGTCGACATATTTACTGACTGATCTACCGCTTTCGCGAGCAAGTCGAATCGTCGCACCGCCGCTCCCACATTTAAATCTGTACGCCTACCAGGATTACTTGCAATCCTGCGCCGCCAACTCCAGCCGCGATGGCTTGATCGCCGACGCCAGCGGCTTGCGCTCATACAGGAACACCTTGGTGCCGTCCTGGGACTTGTAGGCTTCCAGCACATCATCGGCAGCAATCTTGCTGGTCAACACCACTTTGGCGTGACGCGAGTTTTGGGTCACGGTCGAGGTAATGGCGTGCTTTTCAAGCTTGGGCAATACGCACTGCACATAGCCTTCCGGAGTCTTGTCAGTTAGCAGAGTCAAGCTCGGCGCGTTGGGAGCGGTGATACACCCGGTCAGCAACAAAGGAGCCGCAGCCAGGGCCGGGACGAAAAAAGCGCGCATATAAAATCCTGAATATAAAAAGAAAAGTTCACATCAACTGGCGCTAACCAACGCCTTGAGCGACACATCGAACTGCTTCAACGCATCAAGCTGTACATCACGTTGCTGTTCAATCTGTGCGGCAATCTCCGGCGCCGCCTTGTCACGCACCCACACCGACGGCACTTGCTTGTGCACCGAGCCTTCGGCCTTGGCGATGTACTGCAGGTTCGCGTCATAGAACCGTGCAACAAAGCGCGCCTCCACCTGATCGTTACGCTGGGTCAACAGTTGGTTGTGGGTATCGAGCACCACCACCACATCCGGGTGCGCCTGCACCAGTTCATCCAGGCTGCTATAGACAGTGACTGTAAGAAAAGTGCCCTGCAGCGAACTCATTAACCAATCAATCGCCAGTTCCGGATCGGAGCTGTTGACGAACGCCTGGCGGATGCGCCCGTCGAGGGCATCCTTGGCGCCGTTCATGGCCATGGCGTGGTAGCGTTCAAGGTAGCTGAGGTTGTCGCGGGTGTTTTCGCTGTACAACACTCCCACCGATTGCGCGTGCCGCAGGGAGTCTACGCTACCGACGAGGGGCAGCAAATGGCCGGTACGCAGATCATCGGCAATCGCCGGGTTGGCCAGCACTGCCGTGCCGAGCATCAGTACCATCAGGCCCAGCTGGATTATCGTCCTCATCGCGCATTTCCTTGAGCTGCGTGTCGATGGCGTGATTGTCCGCTTTTGGCACAAAAACAGAACTTGTGATCCTTGATGGTGACTATCATTTGAACCGATAGTGTCAGGCAGCCTAACCCCATAAAACCTATAAGGACCACGCCATGAAGCCCCACCAGAAAACCTTCGACCGCATCCGCGAAGCCGTATTGCCGGAGTTTCGCGAGCGGGTCGCCGATTACCTGGTTGAATATGAAAACGTGCTGCAGGACGACACCGCAGACGCCGACCTGCGTTGCGCCAGCGCCCAGCAGCTGCGCGGCTACCTACACGGCTTGAACACCACGCGGGTGCTGGGCATGGCCGATTGGGAAGACCTGGACCGGCGTGTGGCCCAGGAATGGTTGTAACCCTTAGAGCGCCGGACGTTGCAGGTTGACCCAGGCCTGCACCGAGGGCCGCTGCCACTGGCGCTGTGCATAGGCCACCAACTCGGCGGGCACGTTGTCACCGTTGAGGATCAAACGGTTGAGCATCACCGCCAGGTCCACGTCGACTATCGACCACGCACCGAACAGGTACAGCGGGTTGCCCGCCAATAACGCCTGTGCCGCCTGAATCAACTTGTGCGCGGCCGCCTCACCCGCAGGCGACAACGGCGGCATCTTCTGCCCATAGAACACCACCAGCGTCGAACGTTCCTGGCGAATAGCCTGCAAGTCGCTGCGCAACCACGCCTGCACCTGACGCGCTCTCGCCCGCTGTTTTGGGTCCGTCGGGTACACCGTGGTTTCGAGGTAGGCCTCATCCAGGTACTCGCTGATCGCCGAAGACTCCGACAACGCAAAGTCGCCTTGCACCAACGTGGGCACGCGCTGAGTCAGGGACAGCTGGACGAATTCGGCCGCGCGGTTTTGCGCCGCGTCCAGGTCAAGGGTGACGGTTTCGAAGGAAAGGCCCTTTTCCAGCAGGGTGACGAATACCGACATGGCGTAGGGGCTGGTGAATTGAGCATCGACATACAGGCGCAACGACGGTGAAGGCATACAGGCTCTCCTTGGGTGAGAGCCCACGCTACGAGATCGACGGCGAGAAAGACAATGCGCAGTTTTTATGGAGGCATTCCTGGCGGGAATAGCAGCATTAATGGCAAGATAATAGCTCTTGGCCACACCGCGAAGCCGCTACGGCCTTCGCCACCCTCACCCATAGCTTTCAAGGAAGATAAGCTTATGAAACAAGCAGTTGTGGTTATCCACGGCATCGGCGAACAGCGCCCGATGGACACTTTGCGCGGCTTCGTCGAAGCCATGATCCCGGCGGACACGCCCGATGGCACACCGTTTTACTGGAGCAAGCCAGACCGGCTTTCGCGCAATTTTGACCTGCGCGTCTTGAAGTCCTCCGGCCGTACCAGTACCGATTTCTACGAGTATTACTGGGCCCACAAAATGCAGGGCACCAAGGTTGGCCACCTGCTGGGCTGGCTGTGGGATATTTTCAAGCGCCCGCGCCGTGATATTCCCGACGCCATCGTGCCGATCTGGCGTACCACGCGCTGGACGGTGATGGTGCTCCTGCTACTGATTGCCAGTGGCAGCCTAGCCACGGCCTGGGGCCGGTTCGACCACAGCGACAATCCCTTCGCACTGGTGCCGCTGCTGCTCGGCGCTATCGGTCTTGGGCTGCGTTATTCCGCGCTGTCCTACCTGGGCGATGCGGCCCGCTACCTGAGCCCCAACCCGCAGAATGTGGTGGTGCGCGAACAGATCCGCGCCGACGGCGTGGCATTGCTGCGCGCCCTGCATAACAAAGGCGACTACGACCGCATCATCGTCGTCGGCCACAGTTTGGGCAGCGTGATTGCCTACGACATCATCGGCTACCTGTGGCATGAACATCACGATCAACTGACCAAAGTCATCCCCAGCAACCGCGAACTGGCCCGCCGTTACGCCGACCACGACCCCCTGCAACCGGTGATCAAGGAAGCGCTGCCCAACGCCGGTGCAGCACTCGACGGAAGCCTTGGCAGCACCCTGAAATTTCGTGAACAGCAGGCCGAGGCGTTTATCGAGCAGCGCGGCCTGGGCAACCCCTGGCGCATCACCGATTTAGTCACGGTGGGTAGCCCCATGGCCCACGCCAGCCTGTTGTTGGGCCGCAGCGTGAGTGACTTCAAAAAACGCATCGAGCGCCGCGAAGCCCCGGCGTGCCCGCCAACCGAAGACACCAAGGGCTACGGCTACAACGCCCGCCAACCGGTGATGCTGGGGCAAAAACCGTTTACCCCGCAGTACCTGCACCACGCGGCGGCGTTTGCCGTGACGCGCTGGACCAACCTGTACTTCCCGGCACCCTATGGCCTGTTTGGCGATATCGTCGGCGGCCCGGTCAAACCGGTGATGGGTGCAGGCGTGCTGGATTTACCGGTCACTGTAGGCACCTGGAAAGGCTGGCTCGCCCGCTCCTGGCTCAGCCATACCCGTTACTGGAGCGAGCGCGGCGGCGCACAGGGCTACCTTGGCACGCTCACTCAGGATGAAAACGCGATCACCCATGGCCCGCGCCCCTCGGCCACCGAGGCGCTGCGCTGGGCGGTCGACCTCAAGGGGCTGCGGCGCTTTCGTCCAGTGGGCACCAAGGAAACCCAGGCGCCCGCCGAGGCCTAGGAAGCATGATCATTCCCACGCTCTGCGTGGGAATGCCGCCCCGGACGCTCCGCGTCCCAAGTTGGCGCATGCCTTAAGCCTTGCGCAAGGCAACGCAGAGCGTCGCTGGATGCATGCCCACGCAGAGCGTGGGAACGATCACGCGATCGCCGCCTAGCCGGCGAAGCCGCCGGCCTTGAGAAACGCCTGCTCGGGTTGGGTCGTTGCCCTGGCCAGCACCGCGTTGCGATGGGGAAACCGCCCAAACCGTTCAATGATATCCGCGTGTTCTTTGGCCCAATGGTAGGTATTGGCGTCCAAATGCCGGTTCAACTCCACCGAACGCTGCTGGTCCGCCGGGTCTTCGGAATGTTCAAACGGCAGGTAACAGAACGCGCGTAACTCAGGCTCGATCTGTTGATCCAACCCGGCGTCCACCGCCCGCCGCGCATACAAACGTGCCAACGGGTCGGTCGCAAACATATGCGCTGTGCCGCGAAACGCGTTGCGCGGGTACTGATCCAGCAAAATCAGCAAGGCCAGCGCGCCCTGCGCCGAATCCAGCCAGCTTTCCAGCTCACGCCGGGCGGCTTGCATATGGGTGGTGTAAAAGGTCTCGCGAAAGGTCGCGTCAAACGCGTCGTCCTTGGTGAACCAGCGTTTCGGCCCTGCCTGCTTCCAGAACGCGATCACTGCCTCGGCAGATTGTTCGTGCATGCTCGTCATCGTCCTCTCCAACGCTTAACCCCCAAAAAAAAACCGCACAGATTTCATCATCGATGTCGGCAATATCCATTAAGTTTCCCACGGGAGCCGCGCAAGCTTGCCTGCGGTAGCACCATTGCACATAGGGTTTACCTGATGATCCACCGTCTTGCCCAGGTTTTCAGCGATTCCAATCGTCAAGTGCGCAGCAAACTGTTTGGCATTTATGGGGTATTGATCGCCCTTAACGTCGGGGCCTGGCTCTGGGCGCTGGCGGCCTTCCACAACCACCCGGTGTTGCTCGGCACCGCCCTGCTCGCTTACGGTTTTGGCCTGCGCCATGCGGTGGACGCCGACCATATAGCGGCCATCGACAATGCCACCCGCAAGCTGATGCAAGAGCAGAAACGCCCGGTAGCCGTAGGCTTCTTTTTCTCCCTCGGGCATTCCTCCGTGGTGGTACTGGCCTCGATTGGCGTGGTGTTCGCAGCCTCGGCCATGCAGGCACACTTCGAAACCTTCAAAACGGTGGGCGGTGTGATCGGTACTTCGGTATCGGCGCTGTTTCTGCTGCTGATCGCCCTGATGAACCTGATCATCCTGCGTGCCATCTACAAGGCCTGGCGCCATGTGCGCGAAGGCGGCACTTATGTGGATGACGATTTCGACCTGCTGCTGGCCGACCGTGGCGTGCTCGCACGCTTTTTCCGCCCGTTGTTTCGCCTGATCACCCGCAGTTGGCACCTGTACCCACTGGGCTTTCTGTTCGGCCTGGGCTTTGACACCGCCACCGAAGTCGGCTTGCTCGGTATCTCTGCCAGCCAGGCCTCACAAGGCCTGTCGCCATGGTCAATCATGGTGTTCCCGCTGTTGTTCAGCGCCGGCATGTCGCTGGTCGACACCCTCGACGGCCACTTGATGCTCGGCGCTTATGGCTGGGCCTACCTCAAGCCGATCCGCAAGATCTACTACAACATGACCATCACCCTGGTGTCGGTGATCGTCGCCGTGGTGATCGGCAGTATCGAGGCGTTGGGGCTGATCTCGGACCAACTGGACCTCAAAGGCGCGTTCTGGGGCTTTATCGGCACGCTGAACGACAGCTTCGGCCTGCTCGGGTACATCATCATCGCGATCTTTGTCGCCAGTTGGGCGATCTCGGTGATGCTGTACCGCTGGAAGGGTTTTGACGCCATTGAGGTCAATCGTCCTACGGCCTGAAACTGCCCGCCACCCAGGCAGCCTGCTTGTTTTAGCGTGTTGTGGCGAGCCGGAATCGCCACAACAGGCATGGCGATCAGACGTTCAGGTTGGCCGGGATACGCAGTTATTGGCGACGTTAAACTGCTGTCGGTATCGTCCCAGTCCAACCCCGCGCAGGGTCAAGAATACGTGGCAGGAAAACGATGAAACCGGAACGAGGTCGGTACTTTGACATATTCCTTTGGGTAGAGTGAGTGGGCAAATAATATGTCTCCGGCTGACAAGCGGTTGTTGTCACCGATAGGCTTGCCGCTGTTTAGATACCTTGAGGACAGCCTGTAATGCATGACTGAATGCCTATCATATTTAGAGGCAAGCGCCTTTGGGGATGCGGTAGGAAATAGAAAATCAAGCAAATTGGGTTTGTCTTTATCTCGGTAGTCTTCGCGGATCCGCTCCATATTCAAGTCCAGTGTGCGGCGCGGATGGTGATGTTCATGCCTCAAACCTAATGCATGACCAAACTCATGTAGCACCGTCCCGGCGTTATATTCATTTAGTCCGCCCAAAAAGCCGATCTCCATCGTCGGCTCGTCTGGGGGTGCAGTTTTTGCATCGATCCCTACGAGCGAGGACCCACCGCGAATAGTATTATTGGCCGAAATTCTGATATCGGCGTCGTGGCGATCCGTGAATTCGAACGTCAGATTAACGTACGGCGCCCACTTATTAATGTTGTCCTGTGTGAAGGAAGCTTGCTCTTTTGTCATTCCAACCATGGAAATTCTAAGGGTCGAAAATTGTGGCCATAGTTTGTATTTGTCGGCCAAGCCACGCTTTTTCCTGGAAAGCGCACCGGCGCCAGTGTTGTTGATCGCCTGAGTGTCATCAGCCGGCGGAAAATGAGTAGGCAATCCGGTCAGATCAGTTTTCGGGCCTATATTCATAATTGTTATCTCCACCACAAATATTGATATCAATTTTCGTGGACCTGGCCGCGTAAACGGTTCCTCCAAATGTTATTCCGCTGATTTCGCCAAGCGCATGGGTTCAAGGCACAAGGATGTGCAGGTAGAACGCGTGAAACATGAAATACGCACAGCCGGCCAGCGCCAGCCCCATGCAGCGGTTGAACCAGGTAAACGCCGCCGCCCCGTTGATCCGCCGCCCCAGCAGCGCGCCCAGCAAGGCGTAAACCCACGGCGCGCCGACCGCCCCCAGCCCCAGCAAGGCCGACACGCCAAAGATCGAGGCACCGGTAATATGCGCCGCCGGCAGCATCACGCTGGTGATTGGCAACACCGCGACGATGCCCTTGGGGTTGAGCAACTGGATCACCAGGCCATTTAAGAAGGTCAGGGTCTTGGCCGGCGAGCTTGAGGCGTCATCCACCTCGGTACGGGCGGTGAACACTTGGTACGCGAGGTACAGCGTGTACACGCCGCCCATCAAAGAAATATACGGCAACGCCGCCTGGGAGATGAGCGCTTCGCCGGTGTAGCCGAACACCACGAACATCAACAGCATCGCGCAGCCCACGCCGATATAGAACCCGCTGGAACGACGCAGTTTGCCCGTAAGCCCGGCGTTCAGGCCCATCAAGTTGACGGGACCGGGGCTGTACATGACGCTGAACGCGTAGAGGAAAATGTCCATGGGGAACCTGCGCAGTAGAAGAAGTCTGGCGAGTCTACTGAGCGCGGTGGTGCGCAATCTTGAACGTTTGTGGTTGATGGTCATGCATCTATTACGGGTACTATGCTGAAAATAAATATTCAAATGAGCACCCATGATCAAAGCCAGCCTGCGCACTCACCTGACCTTATGGTTTGCCGGTTTATCCCTGCTCACGCTGCTGAGCGTTGGGGTCTACGTGGGCCATATCGCCACTGAACAGATGAAGCAGGCCAGCGGCAACGCCCTGCTGAGCACGGCGCGCTCCACTGCTGCGTTGCTGGCGGTGCAACTGCGTGAACGCCAGCTGGAAGTGTCTTTGCTGAGCAAGGCGCCGATCATGCGCAAGGGCAACCTGGGTGCGCCGGACATCCTCACCTTGATGGAACTGCGCACCCAGTCGCGCGCCGAATATGCCTGGATGGGCATTGCCGACGCCGAGGGCCGAGTGCTCCAGGCCGTCAACGAGTTACTGGTCAACCAGTCGGTCGGCCAGCGGCCCTGGTTCCAGGCCGGCCTGCACGGCGAATACACCGGTGACCCTCACGAGGCGGTATTGCTGGCCAAGCTGTTGCCCAGTTCGGCCAGCGGCGAGCCATTGCGTTTTATCGACTTTGCCGCACCTATCCGCAATGCCCAGGGCGAGACCATTGGCGTGCTGGGCGCGCATGCGCACTGGAGTTGGGTCACGCAGATCGTCGACTCGGCAGTGATGCAAAAAGACGCTATCCCTGATATCGAGGCCCTGATCGTCGACTTCGACGGCAAGGTGCTCTACCCCGAAAGCCTCGCAGGCGAGCAAATGCCGCAAGGCAAACTGATCACCCATTCCGGCTGGTGGGCAGGCAACGGCTACGTCACCGCCTCGGTCGCCGTGCCGAGCCCATCCAATGCGAACATGACCTGGTACATCATGGTCCGCCAGCCTCTGGACGTGGCCCTGCAGCCGGCACGTACGCTGCTGTATAAATTGCTGATACTCGGTGTGCTGGCAGCGGTCGTGTTTGTACTGGCGGCCTACTACCTCGCCTCCTCCCTCAGCCGCCCGATCGAACGCCTGGCCAAATCCGCCAGGCTCGTTCAGGAGCAGCAACCTGGCGCCGCATTCCCCCAGGAACACGCAGTGCTGGAGATTGCGCAACTGGGCCGCTCCCTCACCAGCATGACCCAATCGCTGCTGGCCAAAGAGCGCCAATTGCAAGAGGCCAACGCCTCCCTGGAAGCCACCGTCGCCCAACGCACGGCCGACCTCACCCAGGCCAACGCCGACCTGCTCAACCTGGCGACCCACGACGCGCTGACCGGCGTCTACAACCGTCGCCGTTTCGACGAAAAACTCGCCGAGAACAGCCTGCTGTTCCAACGCACCGGCCGCACCTTCGCCCTGCTGCTGATCGATGCCGACTACTTCAAGCGCGTCAACGATACCTACGGCCACGCGGTCGGTGACGAGGTGCTGTGCCAACTGGCCGCCCTGATCGAAAGCAACACCCGCGCCACCGACTTTGTCGCACGCTATGGCGGTGAAGAGTTCGCGGTGTTGCTGCCGGAAGTCGAAGAGCCGGACAGCCCCGACGTGGTCGCCGAGAAAATCCGCGCGGCGGTGGCGGCCGCGAAGTTTGCGACGGTGGGGCATGTGACGGTGAGTATTGGCGTAAGCATCGCGGAGCCAGCCGACCGAGATTCTTCGGCGTTGCTCAAGCGCGCGGACATGCAGCTGTATCAGGCCAAGGGCGCGGGCCGTAATCGGGTGGCGTGATGGTTCTCAGCCAAGACTTTTCGATAAAACGACTGGAAGATCTGCCCGAGCAGATCCACACGCTGCAAGCGCAGGCCGTTGCTGAAGGCTTCAGGTTCCTCACGCGGCTTGTCACCGAATGGGAAAACCGCACTAACCGGTTTGATCAACCCGGTGAGTGCCTTCTGGGTGTGTTCCGCCACGACCAATTGGTCGCAATCGGGGGCGTTTCACGCGATCCGTATTCCACTGCCGACAACGGCCGAATACGCCGCGTCTACGTCGCTCCAGCGATGCGTGGGCAACAGGTCGGAAAAACGTTGGTACAACAGTTGCTGGCATTCGCCGCAATGCACTTTCAAACGGTACGCCTGACTACAGACACAACACAGGGCGCAGCGTTTTATCTACAGTGCGGGTTTCACTCGGTGACTGATGACACCGCCACTCACGCCAAGTCCGTGAAGTGATTTGGCTCACCTGCAGCTACTGCAGACCGGTGTCGTAGCCACAAACAGTCATACTCAGACGCTACCTTTGAAAACCTGGCGCGCAAAATCCGCCCGCTAACCTTTCGATCTGATCCAAGTGCGGGCACAATGCGTGTCCTTTTTTGGCAGGCACCGCCGCAGGCTCTCAAAAATGATCAAAACGCCGTACTACCTCATCGATAAACAGAAACTTCTGGCCAACATGCAGAAGATTGCTTACGTGCGCGAGCAGTCCGGCGCCAAGGCACTGCTGGCGCTCAAGTGCTTCGCCACCTGGTCGGTGTTTGACCTGATGCAGGAATACATGGACGGCACCACCTCGTCGTCGCTGTATGAATTGAAGCTCGGTCGCCAGAAGTTCGAAGGTGAAGCGCACGCCTACAGCGTGGCGTGGGCTGACGACGAAATCGAAGAGATGCTGGATAACTGCGACAAGATCATCTTCAACTCCATCAGCCAATTGAAGCGCTTTGCCGAACGCAGCGAAGGCAAGACCCGCGGCCTGCGCGTCAACCCGCAGGTCAGCAGCTCCGACTATTTGCTCGCGGACCCGGCGCGCCCATTCAGCCGCCTGGGCGAATGGGACCCGGTGAAGATCGAAGGCGTGATCGAGCAGATCTCGGGCTTCATGTTCCACAACAACTGCGAGAATGGTGACTTCAACCTGTTCGACCAGATGCTCAACACCATCGAAGAACGCTTCGGCGCGCTGCTGCACAAGGTCAACTGGGTGAGCCTCGGCGGCGGCATCCACTTTACCGGTGAAGGCTATGCCATCGACGCCTTCTGCCAGCGCCTCAAGGCGTTCTCGCAGAAGTACGACGTGCAGGTGTACCTGGAACCCGGTGAAGCGGCGATCACTAACAGCGCATCGCTGGAAGTGACTGTGCTCGACACCCTCTACAACGGCAAGAACCTCGCCGTGGTAGACAGCTCCATCGAAGCCCACCTGCTGGACCTGCTGATCTACCGCCTCAACGCCAAGCTGGCGCCGAGCGAGGGTGAACACACCTATATGGTGTGCGGCAAATCCTGCCTGGCCGGGGACATCTTCGGCGAGTATCAATTTGATCGTCCGCTGGCCATCGGCGATCGGCTGTCGTTCATCGACACCGCAGGCTACACCATGGTCAAGAAAAACTGGTTCAACGGCCTGAAAATGCCGTCCATCGTAGTGAAACAACTCGACGGTACAGTCGAGGTGGTTCGTGAATTTGGTTACGACGACTACCTGTCCAGCCTTTCGTAAGCTGGCGGATAAAGGAGAGATAAAGCAATTGAAAAAGAACGTTCTTATCATTGGTGCAGGAGGTGTCGCCAAGGTGGTGGCCCACAAGTGCGCGCAGCACAACGACGAACTCGGTCGTATTGCTATCGCGTCGCGCAACATCTCCAAATGCCAGGCCATCATCGACAGCGTCAAGGCCAAGGGTAGCCTCAAGGTGCCTGCGGATATTAAAGCCTTTGCGCTGAACGCCATGGACGTGGAAGCGACCAAGGCCCTGATCCGCGAGACAGAGTCGCAGATCGTCATCAACGTAGGTTCCTCGTTCCTCAACATGTCGGTACTGCGTGCCTGCATCGACACGGGCGTTGCGTATCTGGACACCGCCATTCACGAAGAGCCGGGCAAGGTCTGCGAGACCCCGCCGTGGTACGGCAACTATGAATGGAACCACCTGGAAGAGTGCAAACAGAAGAACATCACTGCCATTCTTGGCGTGGGCTTCGACCCGGGTGTCGTCAACGCGTATGCCGCGCTGGCGCAGCAACAGCATTTCGACCGCATTGATTCGATCGACATTCTCGACGTCAATGCCGGCAGCCATGGCAAATACTTCGCCACCAACTTCGACCCGGAAATCAACTTCCGCGAGTTCACCGGGCAGGTGTGGAGCTGGCAGAACAGCCAGTGGACCAGCAACACCATGTTCGAAGTCAAACGCACCGACGACCTGCCGGTCGTCGGTTCGCAGAACCTCTACCTCACCGGCCACGATGAAGTGCACTCGCTGTCGAAAAACCTCGACGTGCCCAACGTGCGGTTCTGGATGAGCTTCGGCGAACACTACATCAACGTGTTCACCGTATTGAAAAACCTCGGCCTGCTCTCCGAAAAGCCGGTTACCACCGCCGAAGGCCTGGAAGTCGTGCCGCTTAAACTGGTCAAGGCCGTGCTGCCCGACCCGTCGTCGCTCGCCCCAGGCTACACCGGCAAAACCTGCATCGGTGACCTGGTCAAAGGCACCAAAGGCGGCCAGCCACGTGAGATGTTCATCTACAACGTGGCCTGCCATGAAGAAGCCTTTGCCGAGACCGAAAGCCAGGGCATCTCCTACACCGCAGGCGTGCCTCCGGTAGCCGCTGCGCTGCTGGTAGCGCGAGGTGAGTGGGATGTTAAACACATGGCCAACGTTGAGGAGCTGCCGGCTGAGCCGTTCCTGAAGGCGCTGGACGTGATGGGGTTGCCGACTCGGATTAAAGACGAGAATGGTGATCGGGCTTGGGATGCGATGGCCTGATAGGCGGTAGCTGACCGAACAAAAAAATGCGCCCTCAGGGGCGCATTTTTTTTGGTTCTTCACGGATTACCGGGAAAGACGCTCTTGATCTTCATGAAAAAGAACTCGCTATCCCGGTAACCGTACGCCATCCGCTTAATGACCTTTATTCGATTGTTTATCCCTTCCAGTT
>NZ_CBFHAZ010000045.1:0-44919 GCF_965653655.1 Pseudomonas onubensis
GCGGTGGTTCAGTCAACTTCTTTCGCGACTGACACACCGCTTTCGCGAGCAAGCCCGCTCCCACATTTGGACCGCATTCCTACCGACGGCGGAGTGTGGGTTCGCGTTCCATACACTCCACCAGATAATCAATAAATACCCGCAACTTCGGCGGTAAATACCGTGTAGGCGAATGCAGCAACCACGCCTCGCCATGGTAGGACGCAATAAAATCCCACTCGGGCAACACCTGCACCAAACTCCCCGCCTCCAAGGCATGGCGCGCCGTGAAGTACGGCAAGCTGCCAATCCCCACATGCTGCAACACCGCATCCAGGCGCACGCCGGTATGGTTCGCGGCGTAGCGCCCGCGCACGCCCACGGTCACCGCCTTGGCGCCCTGACGAAACTTCCAGCGTGAATCCCCCGGCGTTTCCCCCAGGTAAATGCAGCTGTGCTCCAGCAAATCATGGGGATGTTCAGGCGTACCCTGCCCAGCCAGGTACTGCGGTGTTGCGCACAGCAAATGCTCGATGGGCAATAGTTGGCGGCCGACCAGGCCCGGTGGCGGGCTGTCGGTGATGCGGATGCTGAGGTCCACGTTGTCGTCGATCAGGTCCACATGCCGGTCTTCCAGGATCAACTGCACATCTACCTTGGGATAGCGCCGCAAAAACTCCGGCATATGCGGATGCACTACAAACCGGCCCACCGCCTTGGGCACGCTGATCCGCACCAGGCCTTCGGCCTCATGGGTGAACTGGCCGCTGATCTCCATGACCGAACGCGCCGCGTTGACCATCTCCTGGCAACGCTTGAACACCTCTTCACCGCCTTCGCTCAAGCGCAACTTGCGCGTAGTGCGTTGCAGCAACCGCGTGGCCAGGGCCTGTTCGAGGCGCGAGATACTGCGGCTCACTGCCGAGGGTGAAACGCTCAGTTGTCGCGCCGCTTCGGAGAAACTGCCGGTCTCCACGACTTTGACGAAAATCGCCATTTCACCCAGCAGTGGCAAAGGAAGATTGATGCTCATGACGCACAGGTCCATTGATAATTGAACGGATTATCACCCATCCACGCACTATTTATACTGCCCGTAGAACTCTGATGCGGATGTAAATAATGACCGAGCGCCTGTTTTTCACCCACGACCATCTGACTGCCGAGCTTGAAGTGCTGAGCTGCACGCCACACGACGGTCTGTTTGCCGTCACCTTGCAGTCGACTATTTTCCATCCCCAAGGCGGCGGGCAACCCTTCGACACCGGCTGGCTTGGCGATAGCCAGATTCTGCGCGTCACCCAGGAAGCCGACCGAGTGGTGCATTATGTTGACCAGCCTCTGGAGCCCGGCCCGGTCACCGCACGGGTCGACGCACAGCGCCGCGCCCTGCACACTCGCCTGCATTCGGCCGGGCACCTGATTGGCAATGCGGGAGAAAGCCTCGGCTGGATGCCGATAAAGGCCCACCATTGGCCGGGCGAATGCAAAATCACCTTTATCCGTGGCGAAATAGCCCAGGCCATCGACGCCGAGGCGATCCAGCAACAGGTCAACCAATGGATTGCCGCCGACTACCCACGCCATATGACCCTGGAAGACGGTGCCCGTGAAGTGGGTTTCGGCGAACTGCCCGCCTACGCCTGCGGTGGCACCCATGTGCAAGCGTTGAGCGAACTGGGCCAGGTGACGATCCTGGCCTTGTCGGAGAAAAAAGGCGCGCTGTCGGTGCGTTACAGCCTCGACTAAACCGCAATCGCGCCCGCCCGCCCCGGCTCCACCACAAACGACTTGAGGGTCGACACCATGGCATTGGGATCGCGCGGGTCGGTTATCACCCGAAAATTCGTCAGCATCTTCTGGGCCGCAAGCTCTACCGAGACATACCCACGCTGGCGACTGTCGAAAAACTTCACATGCGGATTAAGCGGCAGGATCTTGCTGAACGCCTCAAAGGGCGGGCCATCGGAGGTCACCGAACTGCCGACGAACTCCGTGGCGATCACTGGCGAGTCCGGGTTGTTGGCGTCGGCATGCAGGTCGGTGGTCCAGAACGAGTGGATATCCCCGCCCCAGAACACCGGGTTACTGACCTTGTGACGCTCGATGGACGCCAGCATCCGTGAACGGTTGGCCATGTAGCCGTCCCAGCCATCGGTCCAGTGACCGACCTTGTGGCTGGTCAGGTCGCGCTGGATCAAGGGTGCCACCAGCAAGTCCTGGGCGATCACATTCCACTGCGCCTGCGACTGGGCAAATCCCTGGTCCAGCCAGGCCTCTTGTTGCCAGCCAAGCAGGGTGCGACCGAGGTCGCGCAGGTCGCTGCAAGTGTTGGCGGCAATATGCCCCTGATGGCTGCCGTTGGCCTGGATGCAGGGTTGCTCGGAGCGATACTGGCGCCCATCCAACACATGAAAACGCGCCAGGCGGCCGTAGTCCAGGCGCCGGTAAATACGCATGTCCGGCCCCTTCGGCACGCTGCTGGCGCGCAGCGGCATGTGCTCGTAAAACGCCTGGTACGCCGCCGCCCGCTGCTGGAGAAATTGCGCCACGGGAATCTTCGGGTCCTGGGACCAGCGGTTGGCGTAGTCATTCTGCACTTCGTGGTCGTCCCAGGTCGCCACGCTGGGGGCGGCCGCGTGCAGGGCTTGCAGGTCCGGATCGGTTTTGTACAGGGCGTAGCGGTTGCGGTAGTCGCTCAAGCTCTTGGCGTTACCGCTGCCATGGCACCGAATGACTTTTCCCGAGTCGGCTGCGTAAGAGCTGTCGTAAATGTAGTCCCCGAGAAAAAACACCAGGTCGGGTTGTTCCGCTGCCAGGTGGCGATAGGCGCTGAAGTAACCGCGCTCCCAATGCGAGCAGGAAACAAACCCCAGCCGAGCCGAGGCCATCGCCTGCAAGAGTGGCGTGGTGCGCGCCTGACCCACCGGGCTCTGTGCGCCGAGGCCTTCGAACTGGTACCAATACGGCCGGCCTGCCGCAAGCCCGGCCACTTCAACATGCACCGAATGGGCGAACCGCTCAGTCGCCATGACTTCGCCCTGCTTCACGATGCGCGTCATCGCCGCATCACTGGCCACCCGCCAGCGCACCGGTACGGCGCGGCTCAAGCCGCCCTGCCCGTCAGCTGCGTTGAACAACGGCGCCAGGCGTGTCCAGATCACAAAACCATCCGGCAGCGGGTCGCCCGAGGCCACGCCGAGGGTGAACGGGTAATCCACCCCGGCACTGCGCGCGAACGGGCTGAGGATTGAAAACGCAGTGGCGACCGCCAGCCCGCTGAGGACGCGGCGCCGGCCGTGGTCCACTGCGCCAGTCACAACGCGCGCTCCCAGTCCTCACGCACGGTGGCAAAGCCCAGCAGGTCTTCATACACGCCATTCTTGAGAAACGCCTGGCGCAGACAACCCTCGTAGCGCAGGCCGATTTTCTGCATGACTCGCGCCGATTCCTTGTTGCGGCCAAAGCATTGGCTGCCGACACGCTGCAACCCCAGCTCAGTGAACCCGAAGTCCATCACCGCACTCGCCGCTTCTGCCGCATACCCCCGATTGCGCGCGTGCGCCCCCACCCAATACCCCAAGTGCCCCGCGTGATGACGAGCCGAGACACGCAGGCTGATCATGCCGATCAATTCGCCGGTTTCCCGCACATGCATGCCCAGGTTCAACAACTCGCCGGTGCGGTATTTTTCTGCGGCACCGGCGATAAAACTCTGCGCGATTTCCAAGGTATAGGGCGACGGAATATTCGCCGTGTTATCCGCGATGGCCGGCTCGTTGACGAGGCCGAAGAGCACCTCGGCCTGGTCCATTTCCAGCGCCCGCAATAGTAGTCGCTGGGTCGACAATTGAGGCAGTGCAGTGGTCATACGCGGCAGCTCTTCAAGTAAATTCTCCCAGAGTGTACCGCCTTCGTGTCAATTGCATTACGTCATGAAACCGTCAGGTAAAAACTCTGAAAGACGCGTCCTAGAGCCTTTAAAACGTCAATTAAAGTTAACCATTCGGTCATTTTTGGTTGTTAGCGTGTCGCCCCTAATTCAACGACGGGGTAACAGAATGAGAACCTGGGATGAACCCAAGAAACGCAAGGCACACATCGAGTTGATCCCCATGATCGACGTGATGATGTTCCTCCTGGTGTTTTTCGTACTGGTAAGTTTGAACGTGATCCCGGCACTCGGCATGAAGACCCAATTGCCGAGCGCCAGCAGCTCGCAGCAACTCAAGCCGCAGAATAAATTCATTCTGACCCTGGGCCTGCAAGGCCAGCTGCAACTGGACGGCAAGGACCTCACCGTCGATGCGTTGGTGCCGGCGCTCAAGGCCGCAGAAAAGCCTGATACCAAGTCGACCATCATCGTCAACAGCGACAAAGGCGTAGAGGTTTCGCGCCTGGTGGAAGTCATGGACACCCTGCGTCTGGGTGGCTTTACCTCCGTGTCCATTGCCACGCGTAAGTCTTGATCATGTATGTACTGTTTCGTGCGCGTCAGCTGCTGGGCAGTGTCCCGGCCCTGCTCGCCCTGGTGCTGATTGCACTGGGTATCCAGTCCCAACCGTTGAAAATCCAGCCGCAGTACGACGAGTCGGCGGTCGAGCTCGCCCTGGTCGAGCCCGAACCCGAAGTGGTTCCAGAGCCTGTGGTCGAGCAAGAGCCGCCACCGCCGGTGATCGAAGACGAAGAGGCCGAACCGGCCCCGCCGTCGCCACCTCCAAAGCCACTGCCAAAACCTGAACCCAAGCCCAAGCCTGTGCCCAAACCCAAGCCCGTGGTGGCTGCCAAACCGACTCCGACTCCAACGCCAGTCGCACCGGTCGCGGCCAAGCCGGTACAGGCCGCCGTCGCGCCAACACCGGCGCCGCCCGCGCCACCGGCACCGCCCAAAGTGGATGGCCAGGCACTGGAAGGCGGTTACCTCAAGGGGCTGCGCAACGAGCTGGACACTTACAAGCAATACCCCACCGGGCGCCAGGCGTCCCTCGAACGCCCCAGTGGCGAGGTGGTGGTGTGGTTGATGGTGGATCGACAAGGCCGCGTCCTTGATGCCGGGATCCAGACCCCGGCGCCGAGCATGCTGCTCAATCGGGCCGCTACCAATAGCCTGCGCCGCATCAAGCAGGTCAAGCCGTTCCCCGAACAAGCCTTCGGTGGACGTAACGAACAACGCTTCACCGCCACCTTCAACTACAGCGTGCAATAAGCACCGACACCAGGACGACAGTGATGAGGTTCACACGTATTCATCTGGCACTTGTTGCCGCGACAAGCATGACCCATGGAGTGGTTATGGCTGATACCAGTGACAGTGACGTCGGCACGATCGGAGTTCAAGGAGGCAAGGCAACCGCGGGGGGCGGTTACATGGTCCAGGAAGAGAGCGCCAAGGGCCGCTCGACCATCACCAAGGAAGCGTTGGACAAGCAAACCGCCACCGGCAATGCCATCGACAAGCTCAAGTACACGCCGGGCCTGAACATCTCCAGTGAGGACAACACCGGCCTGTCGGGCTTTCGCTTCACTATGCGCGGCATGAACTCCGACCAGGTCGGTATGTCGGTGGATGGCATGCCGATCAACGACTCCGGCAACTACGCGCTGTACTCTAACTTGCTCGGCGACCCGGAAAACATCGACCAGATCTTCGTCACCCAGGGCTCGTCGGAAGCCGACGGCCCGCACATCGGCTCCAGCGGTGGCAACATCGGTATCGTGACGATTCGGCCGACCAAGGAAACCGGTGCGTTCGTCAAACAAGTGGTGGGCAGCAACGCCACTCGCAAGACCTTCGCGCGCCTCAACACCGGCGAAGTCAACGGCCTGAGCAACTGGCTGTCGGCCTCCCACACCGAAGGCCAGATGTGGCGCGGCTCGGGCGCGGTGCGTGCGGACAAGGTGGAGTGGAACAGCTTTTTCGACGCCGGCAACGGCAACACCGCCAACCTGATCCTCAAGTACCACGAGCAGGACAACAACAGTTACAGCCAACTGACCAAGGCGCAGTTCCAGCAGTTCGGCCGCAAGTACGACCCCTACCCGGCCAAACCGGCGCTGGGTTCCAACGGCAAGGTCAGCAGCTATTACGACCTGGCACAGAACCCGTTCCAGACCTTCACCGCCGTGCTCAACACTCAGTACAAGCTGAGCGATAACCTGTCGCTCTCGGTGATCCCGTATTACTACTACGGCAACGGCAGCGGCGTGGGCTCCTCCGCCTATGCACTCAACAGCGGTTCCAACAAAGGCGGCGTGTTCGACCTTGGCAACCTGCCGACGCAGGCCCAATACAACGCCGACGGCTCGGCAACGACGGGCGTTTACTACCGCCCTTCGCGCACCCAGACCTGGCGCCCGGGCATCACCACCAAGCTGAACTGGGACCTGGGCGACCACAGCCTGCAATTCGGCTACTGGTACGAGCGCGCGCGCCAAAGCCAGACCCAGCCGTTCATTGCCCTCAAGAACAGCGGCAAGCCCAGCGACACCTGGCCGGACGCCAGCTCCGTGGTCGACGCCAATGGCAACACCGTACAAGGTCGCGACCGCTACACCGTGACCCCGGCGCAAAAAGTCTGGGCCCAGGACACCTGGTACATCAACTCGGACTGGACCCTGATCGCCGGCCTTGCCTACATGAATGTCGAGCGTGAGGGTACCAACCACGGCAGCCTCACCGAACAACCGGGCAAGGCCAACCAGACCTACAACAAGTTGCTGCCCAACGCCGGCCTGAAATACCAGCTCGACGAGCGTGACCAGTTGTTCTACAGCCTTTCGCGCAACATGCGTATCCCGCAGAACTACGTGCTGTACGACAAAGGCGTGGGCTCCCTGGACTCCAAGCCGGAACTGAGCTGGAACCAGGAACTGGGCTGGCGCTACACCGGCGAAGACATGACCCTCGCCGCCACCCTGTTCTACATGCAGTTCAAGAACCGCCAGCTCACGTCCCTGGACAGCAACGGCGATTCGGCCGACATCAACGCTGGCACCGTGATCAACAAAGGCCTGGAACTGGAGTGGAGCGGCAAGCTGGCGCACAACTTCAACTACTACACCTCCTACACCTATACCAGTTCCAAGCAGCAGGACGACCTGACCGTCTTCAGCGCCGGCAAACCGATCGTATTGCCCACCAGCGGCAAGCAGTTCGCCAACGTGCCGACCAACATGCTGGCGGCCAACATCGGCTACGACGACGGGCGCTTCTACGGCACCTTCGGCGGCAAGTTCACCAGCAAGCTCTACGGCGATCTGACCAACGACGAAGCCATCTCGGCGCGCACCATTTTCAACCTCGGCGCCGGTATCTACCTGCCTGTGGACAAGAAAGTGGTCAAGGACGCCACCCTGCGTCTGAACGTCGACAACCTGTTTGACAAGAAGTACCTGGACGGCGTGTACACCACCAAGACCAACGCGGCGAGCTACAGCGGTTTCCGCGATGGCGACCCGGCTTACATCGTCGGCCTGGACCGTACCGTCACGGTTTCCCTGGAAGCGAATTTCTGATTAATCACCTGAGAGGAACACACTCATGGACATGGACCTGCTGCACCAAATCACCTTCTATGTGATGTACGCCGCGATGGCGATTGCGATCTTCATCACCATCGAACGGGGCATCTACTTCGCCTACGTGCGCCGCCAGGCCCGCGCCCTGACCGACGTGCTCGGCGCCAACGTACACAGCGAGCGCGACCTGCCGCAAAGCCTCACCCGCCGCGACAGCCTGCCCCTGAACATGGTGCTGCCGATCCTCGCGCAGAAGGCCTCCAACGGCTCGCGCAAGGACCTGGACGACGAAATCGAAACCCAGTACCTCAAGACCCGCGCGCCGCTGTCGCGCAGCCTGTGGATCATCGAGACCATCACCACCGCCGCGCCATTGCTGGGCCTGCTGGGCACCATCCTCGGCATCATCGACACCTTCAAGGCGTTGGCCAGTGCCGGCGTGTCCGACCCAGGCCAGATCTCCGGTGGTATCGGTACGGCCTTGTTCGCCACCGGCCTGGGTATCGCCATCGCGCTGTTCTGCGTGGTGTTCCACAACTTCTTCCAGGACAGCCTGGAGCGCATCAACGACCAGCTGAAAATCCTGCTGATCCGCGCGGCCAGCGGTGCCCGTGTTCAGGGTGAAGTGCCACACCTGGTGCCGACGCCGTTGCATACCCGCACCGCATAACCTTCAAGGCGGGCGCGTAGTGCACCCGCCTTTCTTTTGCCCGATGAGACGTCTATGTCCCTCTCGATGAAGTTGCGTATCGCCGGCCTGACCGGCCTTCTTTTGAGTCCGCTTGCCCAAGCGGACTTTTCAATTGCAGGGTTTGAATTGGTGCACACCGTGCCAGTGGACACCGCGCTGGGCACTGCCGACCTGCGCCAGCCAGGGCCGGTGTGGATCGAGTTGTTTGATGGTGCCAAAAGCAGCATTGATATCGGCCAGTTCTATGCCGCCGACCATCCCGGTTCGGTGATGGACAAGGTGATTGAGCACTTGGAAGCTGCCGGCAAACGGGGTGTGAAAATTCGCTTTCTGCTCGAGGAAAAAGGCATTCGGCTGTCGGAGGCGTCTACCCTGGAACGCTTGCGGGCGATTCCCAACCTGACCTTTCGCGTACTGGCCTATGGGCAGTTGAGCGGCGGCATCATCCACGCCAAATACATGGTGGTGGACGGCAAGCAGGCGTTTGTCGGCAGTCAGAATTTCGATTGGCGCTCGCTGGAGCATATCCACGAGACTGGCTTGCGCATCAGCGATGCCACGGTAGTCAGCCAGGTGCAGGCAATCTTTAACCAGGACTGGCAGGCCCAGGCCGCACTCGCGGACAAGCAACCGGTGCCGCTGCCTGCCGCAAGCCCGGAGCCTGCGCGCACCGGCAACTACTTGGTGGCCAGCCCGCAGCGCTACAACCCGCCAGGCGTGGGCGACTCACAACTGGAACTGCCGCGCCTGCTGAGCGAAGCCAGGAAAGAAGTGCGCGTGCAATTGCTCGACTACGCGCCGCTGTCTTACGGACCGGACCGGACCCGCCCCTACTACGCAGTGATCGACAACGCCGTGCGCGCCGCGGCTGCGCGTGGGGTATCGGTCAAGCTGATGGTGTCCAACTGGAACACCGACAAACTCGAACTGCCCTACCTCAAAAGCCTGGCCGTGCTGCCCAACGTCGAGGTCAAGATCGTCACCCTGCCCGAGGCCAAACAAGGGTTTATCCCTTATGCGCGGGTGATCCACAGCAAGACCATGGAGATCGACGGGCAAGTGGCCTGGGTCGGCACCAGCAATTGGCTGGGCGGGTATCTGGATAACTCGCGCAATTTGGAGGTGGTGATGCATGACGCGGCGATGGCCAAGCGCATCGGCGAGTTGCACGAGCAGTTGTGGGATGGGCCGTATGCCAAGGCATTGGACGTGATGGCGCAGTACCCGGAGCCGCATCCGGGCAAGCCTTAATGCCAGTCAGTTAAGACATAGCCGGTAACTGTGGCGAGGGAGCTTGCTCCCGTTGGACTGCGTAGCAGTCCCATTTTTGGGGCCGCTTCGCGCCCCAGCGGGAGCAAGCTCCCTCGCCACAGGCCGCTAGTTGTCAGTTCTAGCTTTTAACTGACTGGCATTAGGGCAAGCCTTGAGCACCCATTTCAAACTTCACTGTAGCTCCCACATTTGGTTACTGGACAACTCTGCTACTTGAGTAGGACATTTCCCAGGCCGAGGCTCCCTATCCCGGCCTTGGTGATGGTAGTGTGTGGAAATGTTTCTGACAGATCGATCAGAAACCTCTTACTCACTGCCTGCAAAGGAATGCCTCTGACCATGCACTTTCCCCTCAAGAAACGGGTGGCTGCCACCCTGTTCGCCGCCAGCTTCGCGGCCGTCGCCACGCCCGTCTCCGCCAATATCAGCGCCGAACAAAGCACCGCCATTATCAAGAGTTTCAACGAAGCGTCGGCCACCGATTTCCGTGGTTTCCTCGCCACCCTGGCCAAGGGCGACCTGGCAAAAACCGACGACGTCGGCCCGGCCATCGAAGCCTTTCTCGCCAACAAAACCCTGAGCGCCGACCAGCAGAACGAAATCAATCGCCTGCTGGGGATTTACACCCGCGTGAAGTACGGCAAGGCCGCGCTGGAAACCCTGCGCGAGCTGGTAGAGATCCCGACCTTCAACGTCGACGGCCTGCCGCAGTACAAGAACCCGCAATTTCTCAAGATCGCCGACAAGATCCAGGGCCTGGCCAAAGCCTTCAACCTGAACTTCCGTAATGTCGACAACCGCGTCTACGAAATCACTCTGGAAGGCAGCGGCGATGAAGTGGTCGGTATTCACGCCCACGCCGACGTGGTGCCGGTGACGCCGGAAAACTGGGTGCTCAAGGACGGCACCAAACTTGACCCGTTCAAGGTCACACTGATCGGCGACCGCATGTACGGCCGTGGCACCGAGGATGACAAGAACGGCATTGTGGTGGCGATGTATGCGATGAAGGTCATCAAGGAAGAAAAACTGCCACTGGCGCGCAACTTCAAGCTGCTGGTGGACACCACTGAAGAAACCTCTGGCGACGCCATTCCTTACTACTTCGCGCACAACCCAACGCCGCAATACAACCTGGCGCTTGATGGCGGCTACCCGGTGGTCATTGCCGAAAAAGGCCACGGCGCCATCATGGCCACCTTCCCGGTGCGCAAAGGTGACGGCAAAGGCGCAGAAATCATCACGATGACCGGCGGCGCGGCCACCAACCAGATTCCTTCGGTGTCGGTGGCTACATTACTCAGCGACACACCCGCCGAGTTGGCAGCCAGCCTGCAAAAAGCCGGCAATGAATACGCCAACAGTCATGGCGGCGACTTCACGGTAGCGGCCAAGGTGGTGGGCAAAGAGGTCAAGCTGACGGTCACCGGTGTGTCCGCGCACTCGTCGGAACCTGAAACCGGCGTCAACCCGGTCGCACGCATGCTGGAGCTGATCCACAGCGTCGACGGCAAGATTGCCCTCAAGCACAACCACATCACCGACGCTGCGCAGTACGCCGCCGACAACTGGGGCCTGGATTACCTGGGCGGCAAGCTGGGCGTGGGCTTCTCCGATGCGTTCATGGGGCCGCTGACCACTTCGCTGACCTTTGTCGGCCAAGACGCCAAAACCTTCAAGCTGGCGGTGGACCTGCGCATTCCCAAGGGCAAGTCGCCGGAAACACTCAAGGCCGAGATCGAAGAGAAAATCAACGCCTGGGACAAGCGCACCAAGGTGGCCATGAACGTCACTTACTCGGTGGCCGAGCCGATGTACCGCAACCCGGAAGGTGAATGGGTCAAAGCGCTGTTGGCCGTGGCCAGCGAAAACCTCGGCATGGAGCATAAGTTCGGCACGTCGGCCGGCGCGACCTCCGTGCATAGGCTGCCCAATGGCGTGCAATTCGGCCTGGCGAAGCCGGACGTGAAGTACACCGGGCACACCGACGGTGAGTTCAAGACCGTCGAACAGTTCCTGCTGGACCTGCAGATCGTCACGGAAATGATCGGCCGTGTGGGGCAACTGCCGAAGCTCTGATAAGCGCAGGTAAAAACCACAACGCCGATCAATCGTGATCGGCGTTGTGGTTAACCAGGACTTGCTTGCGACCTAAAACATATCCATCGCATTGCACAGCTTGGCCTTCTGCACCGGCACGTTCTGCGGTTTCCCCGTCGGGTTCAGGTGCTGCAATGCAATCAGGCACTGGCCACCGTCGAGCAGGATCAGTTCGTAATCCTGCCCGGCCTTGGGGGTGAAGTGAAAGCTTTGCCTGCAGCTATAGGAATTGCCGCCGGAAACATAGCCCTCACTCTGGAAGTTCATGGCAAAAGACTTGTTCGCCGGCACCTTCAGTTCGCTACGCGCCGAGCCTTGTGCCTCCACCCGGCGGTTGCTCTCGGGCATGCCCAGGCTGCGGCCATTATTCTGACCCGCAAAACCGGATTCGGACACGGCCATCACCCCGGCGCCAGGCACACGCCAGTCGATGCAGTCACGGCCCGGCACGCCGCGCGCCATGCCATTGGTGATCACACGCAAACGTGCGGTGTCCCCTGCTGTGGGTTCAACATAGGGCGTGTTGTAAGCACGGATATTGGAAATGTTGCCGCAACCACTCACGGCCACGGCCAGGCCGGCTATCAGAAACGCTCTCATGGACATCCTTTTTTTGAGGGTTAACGGCAGTGATAAGGGCTTTCGCTGCGCAGTTCCTCGCCGGTCCGGGCATCGCGAATGATGACCGTTGCCCCCGGTGCGTTGAGGCAGAACGCATTGCGTATGGGGTAAATGTTATGGCCCTCGGCGGTGAAGGTGCCGAGCTTGGTTATCTGGGCGCCGGAGGCGTCGTGAGCCGTCACGGTGTATTCACCCGACATGGTCAGGCAGCCGCTCAGTGACAGCAGCAAGGTGGCGCAGATTGCGTATTTCACAGGTGATGTCCCTATCGTGTTGAGTGACGAGCCCTTAAAAACAGGGCGGTTCTTTTGGGGTTTCATTGCGCCGACTCACAGGCCCTCAACGGCTCCTTGGGGTGCAATGCACAGATATCAAAACCGTCACGCCGGGTGTAGCCCGCACGCTTCATACACACAAATCGCTGGGCCATCTCCTGGAAGCTGGCTTTGGGATCAATGCCGGAGCCATTCTTTTCACCACACGCCAACATGGACGCAACCACATCCTGGTGGCTGGCGCCGGGCTTCTCCCACAAGTCGGCATCGGCCGTGGGGGGCTGGAATGGCTTGCTAAAGCAAGCGCTGACAAAAGGTGCAACCAACACAATTAACGCCAGATGTTTAAGCCGCATCCTAAATCTCCTTATTTGCGTGGGCTCACCGGCACCAGAACGGGCCGACCCTCGGGCCAGTATCGTGTGCAGGCATTTGGGCCATAGGCGTAACAGCTGTGCATTGTCGTCTCGCCCTTCAATACGTTGATAAGTTCTTTGAACAGGCTACTGCCCTGGGGTATCACACCGCCGGTGCCTGGGTTATTGCCCATGATGAACCACGTACCTACCGGATCGTAGTTATGGACCTCGTACTTGAGGACCAGGTTCGCCCGTTCGACAGGGTCGGTGACGGATGCGCGATTTTGCAAATAGGCCAGCTGTTCATCGGCGCGATAGACATTGTATGCACCGCCAAAGTCATACACCGTAGTTTTTCTAAGCATGCCTTGGGCACCGGGTAGATTGGCAATGGAATCTCGCGAGTTGCCGCCCGTCATGGTGCCGCGACTGTGCTCGGTCAGGTGCAAACCGGTGGCACCGTACTTTATCTGTAGCTCCCGGGTGGCTGCGGTGTAATTGGTCAAGCCCCAGAAGTCGTTGTCCATTGCCTTCTGATACCCGGCCACCAGCAGTTCCGACATGGCATTACCCGCCGTCGGAAACCACAGGAAATATTGGGGCCCCGTAGCGTCGGGGTTTCGGTGTTGAGCGGCGTATTTCGCCGCGGCTTTTGCGTCGTTGAAAATACCATTGAGGGCCACGTTGACGACGTTGTCAGCGTCGGCTTGCAGGTTATCCCGCTCGGCGCCCACCACCTCACGGAACAAGGGTTTGTCGTCCGGGCCTTCTTTGACATTGCCTTGCTCATCCATATCCAGCACAAACATCTGGTCCGGTTTTCTGAACATGGTCTGGTACGCCTCATCGGTAAACTGCACCCCTTGGCGATAGGCCTCATTCTTGATCGACTGCTCCGCCTCGGCGGTACGCTGCAGTTTGTCCAGGTCCTGGCGCTCGGCGCCGACATGGGAATGGGCGGTGTCACGGTTAAGGCTGGCCACCGTCTGGCTGGCATCACGGCCGGTCAATTGCTGCTGGCGGTAGGCATCGGTGATGAGGATATTGCCGGCACTCACCGCGCTTCGCGTGTTGCCCTCGGAAGAGTCCGAAGCCTTGCCTGCATCCAGGTAGTTGCTGAACAAGGCCTTGCTGGCGCCGTACATGCCCTGGCCGACAAAGTCGCTGCTGAGGGTGAGCCCACTGCTGTCGGCGCTGGCCTTGGCGCTGTTGTGCAGGTCTGCGGTGGTCAATGAGCCGGTACTCAAGCTGTTCTTGCCGTCGGCAATCGCCTTGTCGTTGCTGGCGATCACGCCGCCCGCCAAGTGGGTGTTGCCCTTGACCCGGATATCAAAACCACCGTCGCCGGCCCGAATGCCGCTCTGCTCAGTGACGCTTTCAAAGTTGGATTTCTGAATGCCTTTGTTCTGACTCAACGTGAAGCTCGATGAGCCGATGCAGAATGGCGGCACGCAAATACTCACGCCCACGCCCAGGCTAGTCTGTTTGGCTTTGTAGGTACTGGTGTCCTGCAGGCTTTCGACACTGAAATCACCGCCGACATCGGCCGTGACTTGCTTGCCGCTCACCACTGCGCCCTTGAGTCGGGTATCGCCACCGGAATCGAGCGAGACCTTATTACCGGCGTCCACATGGGTATTGCTCCAGACCACATCATCGCCATCGGCCTTGCCACGGCTTTGGGAAGCCCCGGCGTTAAAACTGATGCCCGTGGTTTGGCTGCCGATGGCAATGCCGATCCCAAGGCTGGCGTTGCTGCCCTTTTCGGTCGTGCGCTGTTGCACCGTGTTTTGCGCGGCCAGCAAGGCAATAGCGCCGTCGGCCTTGAGGTTCACGTCATGGCCGGCGGTGATCTGGCTGCCTTGTACGGTCAGGTTGCTGTTCTTGCCGGCGCCGGCAGCGGTAATGTTGACATCACCACCGGCCAACACTGACGAGCTGGCCGCCGAATTGGAGGTCTGCTCGGTTTTACTTTCCTTCTTGCTGGTGCCGGCTGAAATGCTGATATTGATGCCGCCGGCCATGGACGGGTCCTTGTCGTACTGGATATAGCCGTTGCCCGCCCCCATCAGGGTATTGACCAGTGCCAGGGTTTTGAGCCGGCCATCATCGGTGCGGTCGGACGCGGTTTTCATGCGCTGGGCGGTCTGCACGGCTTCGATCACCGGGTTGGTCACGGTAATGGTGAGGCCGCCTTGCTTGAACTTGGTCTCCTGGGTGATGTGCTGCTGGTCACGGGCCTCAAGGATATCGACCAAGCGCGCGGCAATGTCCACATCGCCCTTGGGCGCCGTCACTTGGCTGCCGACCTGGCGGTAGGCATTGCCGGCCAGGATACTCACGTTGCCATCGGTGGCGCCGATGGTGCTGGCCGCCGCCGTTTCACTGTCGGTACGGTTTTTGTCGCTGCGCTGCTGGCTGCCGATGGTCACCGCGATGGCGCCGCCGCTGAACAGTCCGCTTTGCTTGACCTGCTTGAAGTGCTGTTCGCTGAGCTGGTCGGTGGCGGCCACCACATTCACATCGTGCCCGGCCACCAGGGTGGTGCCGCTGGTGGAGACCACGTTGCTGCCGCGCACATTCAAGTCATTGTCGGCCTTGACCCAGGTGGTCTCGCCACTGAGGGTGGTGGCCTGGGCGCGGGTTTCACTCACGGTGTCGCGGGTTGTGGTGGTCTTGCTGGAGAACAGGCTGTTACTGCCGGTGACCTTATGGGCCTCGTCGACAAAGTTGTAGCTCTGGCTGGTGCTCAGATTGACGTCGCGTCCTGTCGAAACGGTCACCCCGCCCTGCTCGCTGACAACTTTGGCGCCACGAGCATTGAGGTCATTGTCCGCAATCAGGCGTACCTCGCCCTCTCCCTGGATAACGCTGCCGACATCGGTGCGGCTCGCGTCCTTGCGCCAGTTACTGGCGTTCCATTGCACACTTTGTTCACGGCTCTGGGTTACCGTGCCCAGGTTGATATCGTGGCCGGCAACCACCGTGGTCTTGCCGTCCTTGCCGGAACTGACGATTTGCGCCGCACTCAGGTTGATATCGCGCGCGGCGTTCACCACCAGTTCGCCCTTGGCATCGGAGACAAACAACCCGGCAACCCGCGAGATACCCGTGGCGGTGCCCTG
Organism: Pseudomonas onubensis; assembly: GCF_965653655.1. NCBI lineage: Bacteria > Pseudomonadati > Pseudomonadota > Gammaproteobacteria > Pseudomonadales > Pseudomonadaceae > Pseudomonas > Pseudomonas onubensis. Next base: position 15,941 of record NZ_CBFHAZ010000045.1, read on the forward strand.
GGCACTTTCGGTGTTGCGCGTGGTGGACACCAGGTTGATATCGCGACCGGCAACCGTATTCAAGCGCGTGGTGGCATCGATCAACCCGCCGAGGTTGTTCAAGTCAGTGCGGGCCTTTACCTGCACCTCGCCACCGGACAGGCGCCCGCCCAGGTTCTGCAGGTTGTCGGCGGAAATCGCCAGCACGCTGCGCCCAGCGATCGTGCCGCGGTTAACCAGGTCGCCCTGTAGCTTGAGGTCGACCACGTTGCCCGCCATCAGTGCTCCGGAGCCATCCAGATCGCCGTCACGCACCCGCACATACACCTGCGGCACCAGCGCCTGGGTCACGCTGCCATCGGCTAGGGTTACGTCCTTCTTGACCAGCCAGACGATGTCGCTGGTCAACTGGGCCATTTGCTCAGGGCTGAGCGCCACACCCGGCACCAGGTTCCACTTCCCGGCGTAGGTCAGCGCACTGTCGAGCAACGCGCGGTACTGGGTTTCATCATTGGCATAGCCGTCGAGGAAGCGCCTGCCGGTGAGTTGGGCGATCTGTTCGCGGATCAGTTTTTGCTCATAGAAACCATCACCCAGCCGCGTAAGGGTCAGGCCCGGATCCAGTTGCAGCCGGTCCAGCATGTAGTTGGAAGACAACCAGGAACGATAACTGGTGAACCGTGGGTCGCTCTCCACCAGATAGTTGGGGTTGGCCTGGGGGTTGAGGTGGAACAGGCTGTTGTCCGGCACCTGCACATTCAGCCCGCCGGTACGGATTGACTCACCCACGCCTCCCGCCGCCGTCGCTTGCAGCGCCGCCACTTCCAGCACCGGGCCAGGCGCTCGGCCATTGCCCACATTGACCTTGGCCGCACTGGCACCGCCGGCAGCCTGATCGACGCTGCTGGTCAGGCGAGTGCCGAGTTGCAGGCCGCTGCCGGTATGGGTGGTGTTTTGCAGGTACTGGGTTGGCCGCAGGAAAATATCGGTGACGCTGGCGGCCGGGTTGTAAGCGGCTGTCGAACGGCCCTGACGGTCACGGCCCTTGCGATGGATACGATACAAATGGCTGAACGTGCCACTGTCCGTCACCGTCTGCTGCCCGGTGACCTCAGTGTTGCTGAGTTGCCCGATAGTCCCCACCAACTCGCCGCCGGCGATGATCCGGCTCTTGTCGTTCAACACCGAATTGGCGGTCAGCAACATTGAGCCGCCGGAGAGGATTTCACCCGGGTCGGAGGTGAGGATCTGGGTCTGGGTGGTGGTGCGGGTGTAGTCGTAGCGGTTGTAGTTATCGGCCACGCCCTCGGGGCTGACCAAGTGGCTGACTTCGTCGTTGTAGAGTGAGATCTGATCCGGGCGATAGCGATTGGCAGAGCCGGTGTGCTGGAACTCCTGGACGCCTTCGCGGCTGACCTCAACCACTTGGGTGCTGAAGTGTTCGTTGGTATTGCGTAACTCGGCGCTGCTGAGGCTCAACCCGCCAAGTGCTTCGATGCTGGCACTGGCGTTGCGCACCAGAGCCGCCTGGCCGATAGCCTGGCCCTGTGCATCCAGCGCGCCGCCGATCAACAGGTCACCGGCACTGAAGAGCATGGAATGCTCACGGTTGAGCAGCGTGCCGACGCCGATGTCCAGGCGTTCGCGCGCGGCGATCACGGCTGCTTTGGCATCTTCTACGTCATTGGTCAGTTGCCCCGCCGCAATCGAAACGTGATCGCCATAAATACGGCCGCTGCCAAGGTTGTTGAGCACTTGGGTATTGATCCGGGTGATCTGGGCATCGATCAAGCCACGGTTGTTCAGGGTATCGGCCACATCGAGGGTCACTTGCGCTGCACTGATCTCGCCGTTGGCGCGGTTTTCAATCACACCGCTCGCTACCCGCAATTGCTTGCCGGCCTGAACGCCACCCTGGTTGTCGAGCGCGCCTTGCAGGCTCAGCTCAAGATTACCGTTGGCTTGCAGTTTGCCGGTATTGACCAACCCCGAAGCTAGGTTGAGGCTGATATCGCCCAGGCTCAACACGCTGCCATCGCCACTGAGGCTGGCGCTGGTCAGACCGAGCCGTTCTCCGGCGATCACTGTACCGGCTCTGTTGAGCACTGCTTGATCGGCGCGGATCGACACCTGCTTGCTCGACGAGATCAGGCCCGCGCTGTTATCCAACTGCCCGGTACTGTTGACGCTCAGCAACTGGTCAGCACGCATGGCGCCCGAGCGGTTGAGCAACTGCGCCAGGTTCAGGGCCAACGACTGCCCCTCCACGCCCTGGTTGCTCCCTTGGGTCTGCTGGTTATCCAACTGTCCTGCATCGACCGTCAAGGTGCCCCCGGCACGCAGCAGACCGCCGACGTTATCGAGGCGACCGCTGCCGATGTCCAGCCGCGCGTTGCCCAGGCTCTGCAACTGGCCACCACGGTTGTTCAGGCCGCCCGCCGTCAGCAGCAGGCTCTTTTCACTGCTGAGTACACCGGCGTCGAGGTTATCAACCTGCGCGGCATGGATCGCCACGTCGCCTTTGCTGCCGATAAAACCGGCGCTGTTGTTCAGGTTGCCGGTGCGCAGCGTGATACCGGCCTGCCCGAGGATGCCATTGGCGCTGCCGGAATCGGTGTTGGTCAACGTTTGCCCATGGGTGTCGAGTGTGATCGCACCGTTACCCTGGATAAGCCCGGCCTGGTTCTGCAGCTCACCACTGTGCAGGTCCACGGTGCCGCTGCCGATAATGGCGCCGCGCTGGTTTGACAGGCCGCGCCCGGCACTGTTGAGCAACAAGGCCGCGCCGCTGATTAACCCATCGTCGTTATTCAGACCCAGGCTGGTAATGGTCACGCCTTGCCGGGCCTGCACCACACCGGCGATGTTATCGAACGCGCCCTGGCTCACCCTCAGCACCAGCGGCCCGCCGACCGAGCCCACGGTGCCCTGGCGGTTACTCAGGGCGTCGGCGCTGACACTGAGTGCGCCGATGGCCGCCAGCGTGCCGTGGTCATTGTTCACCTGCCCGCCGGACAGCGTGAGGCTGTCGCCCGCCGTGATCTTGCCTTGCGCGTTGAGCAACTGCCCGGTACTCAACTGTGCGCCCTTGGCCGCTGCCAGGGTGCCTGCACTGTTGTCCAACAGCGTATGCGCGGTAACTTTGAGGTTGCCGGCCACTGCCGCCTGAACCGTGCCGCCTTGATTGAGCAAGCGATCAGCCGTCAGGCTGATGTCACTGTCACTGGCCACTGTAGCGCCGGTGTTGTCCAGCAGACCCAGGGTGTTGATACGCAACGTATCCGTGCCGGTCTGCAGGATGTTCCCCTGCCGGTTGGACAGTTGGTTGGCGTCGATTTGAATCTGTCGGGCCACGGTGGTGGCGCCGTCCAGTACCGCGTCGGCGACGCTGACTTGCAGTAGACCATTGCTCTGCAGGCTGCCTTGGGCACCCGTGAGCGCCTGACCCTGAAGGGTCAAGGTGCCCGCTCCGGCGTGTTCGATCCGGCCCTTGGCATTGGACAGGGTCGCAGCCGACAGGCGCACGTCGGTCGCGTTACTGGCAATGCGCCCGTCGGCGTTATCGAGGTTGCCGGCCACAGTGATCACGGTGGCGCCCTTGCCCACCTGCACGATTTCACCTTGATGGTTGGACAGGCTGCCGGCCGCCAGTTGAATGCCTTCGGCATTGACCTTGGCGTTGTCGGTGGTCAGGGCCTGTTGCACCGACGTATTCAACGTTGCCGTGGCATCCAATGCCGCACCGCTCAAGTCAGCGCCACCCGCGCGGGCAGTGAGCGTGACATTGCGCCCGGCGGTCTCACTCGTCTTGAGGTCGAGGCTCGCCGCGTCCAGGTGCAGATCGCCGGCGGCAATGGCCGAGCCTTGATGCTTGAGCGTCTGGCTGGCGCTGACGCGCAATGTGCCATTGCCGCTGACCTTGCCATCGCCCGCCACGCCTGCACCCAACACGGACTTGCTGGCGTTGCTGATGTTGCGCGCCGCCAGGCTCAAGTCCTGCTGCGCCGCGATCACGCCTTGGTTATTGATATCGCCACCACTGGACAGCGTCGCGTTGCCCTTGCTGTACAGCGAGCCGCTGTTGTCGACGCCCAGTTGGCTGGTCACCTGCAGGTTCTGGCTGCTGCTGATTTGCCCGCTGTTGCCCAGCCGGCCATCGGCGCTGATCACCACGTCGCCAGCACTGGAGCCGATTTGCCCGGCATTACGCACGCCCAGGCCGGCTTCGGTGCCCACCAGCTTGATTTTGCCCGCGTACATGCCGCCCAGTTGCGCCACATCGATGGCGACCTGGGGCTTGTCGCCGACACCATTGATGGCCGTCGCCTGGGTGTTGTCGGCATTCACCTGATTGGCGCCAGTGGTGACCCGCAGGTCCTTGGCCCAGACCCCGGCATTGACCTCGACCGACCGCGCGATCACATCGGTAAAGTCGGTCTGTGAGGCGTCCAGGCCCTTGCCGGAGATCACCACCTTGCCGCTTTCGACCCGATAGCCTTGCAGTTGGCCGTCCTGCATCTGCGCACTGCCGCTGGTCAAGGTGGCGCGGTTGGCATTGATAAAGCCACAACCGTCACACGCGATACCCGACGGGTTGGCGATCACCACCTGGGCACGGTCGCCGGCCACTTCGATGTAACCGCGCAGTTGGCTGGGGTTGCTGCTGTTCACCTCATTGAGGATCACCCGCGCCGTGCCGCCGGCCAGGTGTGCATTGCCCTCGATCCAGCCGCCGAGCTGAGTCTGGGTATTGGTGCGCGCGTTATTGAGGATCGCACCTTGGGCATTGACGTCGAATTGGCTGTAGGTGTTACGCGACACCCCCGCCGCACTCGGGGCCTGGATGTTGACTTGGGGCACGCCATTGGCAGCATTGATGATCACCGGCTGCTGGCCGGCGGGAGCGCCACGGTCGGCGACGATGTCGCCCCAGGCCAGGGGCGAGGCCAGCGTGATCAAGCCCAGAGCCGCCATCAATGCAAACCGCAGGGGGCGCAAGGTCAATTCAGCGCTCAAGACCACCGGGGCAACGCCTGCGCCACGACCCGAGGCTTTATTGCTCCCCAACACGTTTTCGGCCACTACCATCAGCAGGCCACGGGCTTTGTTGAAAACGATCCTGTAGAGGTTTTTGTTCATGACGATCCCTGTGTCTTGAAAAGCGTAAAAACGTGACGAGCACTACGAATGGCGAGCAATCGTTGGAACAGGCGGCTGCGTGCGCGCCAGGCCGGCACCTTGAAAGCGCTTGATTCGCAACCCGCGCTCATTGCCCCGGTGGTAAAGCGCGCTGAAGCGACTGTCGGCAAATAAGTGGCGCTGTACCAGGCGTGCAAGGCGTGCGCTGTGGCCAAACGGCGCTACCCAGTCCAGGAACCACAAGCGCTCGCCGCTGTTCCAGTCGGGTGCGGGCAGGCTGATGGCCGGGTTTTGCAGGTAGCGCTGTTCAGCGTCGACGCTGAACCAGGCCCAGGCGGCATAAAACACTGGGCGCCCGTGTTCGTAACCAATGATGAACTGGCGGTTGGCAATTGCCGGCAATAGCAGCGCGTTCAGTGTGTGCAACGGCGCATCGCGATGGCTCGTGGAGTGCATCCACAGCCACACGGCGGCGCCCAGGGCTTGAGCCTCGTTCCAGGGTTCTTCACTGAACGCCGGCGCCATCAGCTCAAGGTTATCGAGTTGCATGGCAAGCCCTCACATGGCCCACGTCAGGCTGAAGCCTGCGGTGGTGTTGGCCGTCTCGAAACCCTTGGGCTTGCTGATCGGCTGGCCGACAAATACGTCGTAGGACACTTGTCGGTAACCACCGCGCAACCCCACGACATAGCCGGCCAAATGATCGCCGATCAAGTAGCGGCTCGAAGGGCCGCCGACCTTGCCGTAGTCAACCCCCAGGTAAGTTTCCTGGCCGGTGTTGCCTAGCGCCAGGCCGAGGTCGTTGCGTACCAGCCACCCGCGGTCGGCGGATAAAATGTTCTCACCGTCAAACCCGCGCACGCTATAGCGCCCGCCGATGGAAAAACGGTCCTGGGGCACCAACGCGGTACGGTTCCACTGCGCACGCCAGGCGGCGGTGTAGCGCAGGCGCTGTGTGGCGAGGCTGAACGGTACGGAGAATTGCGCGTCGGCATTGATAATCTGCGAGCGCGACGTGCCTTCGCCAAACGCCTCCTCGGGCGCGGCGATGGCGTTGCGCGCGCCGGTCCCACGGCGGTAGCTGGCGCCCAGATCGAGGGTCGCGGTACCGATGAACTCGCGGTGGCTCAGGCCCAGCGCCCAACCGGCCATGCGCCGGCGCTGGATTTCGATTTCGGTGTCGTCGATATAGTTTTGCGAGGTGCGAGTCCAGCCACTGAGTTTGAGCGTGGTTTTGCGCACGGCATCGCGATACAGCAAGCGCGAGGCACTGATTTCGTTGTTTTTGCTTTCACCGGTGTACTGGTAGGTCTGGTTGGCCCCGGCGACTGTCTGGTGATAGTCATACTCGCTGGACGTAATGCCAAACAACCAATAACCGTAGGGCACGGAGTAATGCAGGGTATGGCCCTTGGAGCCACGACTGCCCGAATCGCCACCGCCCAGATCGTGGTTGAAGCTGGCATAGAACAAGTCATTCAGGCTCAGCAGATTGTCCAATGACACTGAGGTCGACCCCAGGTATTTGCCGGTGGCATCGGTCCCCGAATCATCGACCGACACGCTCAAGCGCACAGGGAGCGCCTGCTTCCAGGCGATGACCAAATCACTGTCACCCGGCTTTGCGTCCATCCCCTGGGCGGCGGCGATTTGAATATCCGCCTCAGCGGTGGGCACGCGCTTGAAGTTTTCCAGCGCTTGCTCAAGGTCACGCAGGTTGAGCAGATCACCGGCGCTGGCAGGTACGGCGTTCCAGGCATTGGCGCGGGTGGAGGTGCCCTCGGCGAAGCGAATCGAATGAATGCGCCCGGGAATCAAGGTCAGTTGCAGCACGCCGCTGTTCAAGTCCTGAGGCGGCGCAAGCACGCGCGTGGTGACAAACCCGCGCTCGATGATCGCATTCTGAATACGCTTCATCGTCAGGTTGATGCCTTGGGCACCGAGGCATTGGCCGGTGGCAGGATCATGCTTGGGGTCAGCGCTGCGCAGCGCCCATTGAAAATCATCCGCCAGTTCGCCGTTCAAGGCGATCTTGCGGATCAGGAAACACGGCGTCTCGCGTTTCTCAAGCAAAGACCCCTTGGGGGACGAAGGCGGTAACTCAAGGCGTACGTCAGGCGCCGGCTCCAGTTGCTCACGCAATGCGCGCTCGCGGTCTTGTTGCAGCAACAACTGCTGCGCAGGTACGGGAGGGTCAGCGGCGTGCGCGGCGCAACTGCCGAGCGCTGCCAACAGCAACACCGCCATCGACTGATGAGACGGTGCCAGGTTTTTAACGGGTGAGTACAACGTGCAAAAACGGGCCAGAGACTCCCGTGACCGGAAAAACACTTCCATTTCGCATCCCTGTGAAATTTTCCTGCCGGCGCATCAAACACCAGAACGGCACTTGAACAGCAGGAGTCGCCTTGATGGCCAATGGCTGTATGAGCGGACAACGTTCACAAAGTTCACGTAAAACCGGGAAATGTCCTACAAAAAAACACCTATTACTTTACGCGCCACAACTGGTTTTTTAGCTGCACCCGCTCTAGCTCAGGCCGTTGCGGTCAGAGCCTGGCATTGCAGCCCTTCAAGCCTCCAGCATCAGGATATCTTCAAAGAACCCGCCAACCGGCTCGGTGGGGTGACAGAGCTGGATCTCCAGCACCCACACCATTTCACTTGGCGTGATCTCAAGCTCCGCCAATTCCTTGTTGCCGAACAGTGCGTGGGGGAAATCCGCAATACGGTGGCCTGTCAGGTTACGCGACAGCCGCCAGCCCTTGGAAACGGCGCGTTCCTCGGCAAAGTCATAGAGCTCGCAGCCGGTCATGCCACCCTTCCACGCCTCGCGGGTTTCATCGAAGACTTCATGCACGGCCGTTAAGCAGTCGCGGTGCAGCGCTGACGCGCCGAAGACGAAGGTGTCGCCATAGTCGCCCTCGTAGCCGTCCCACACCGGGCCGAGGTCGACCACCACGATATCGGTGGGGCGCAGCGTGCGCAGTGGGTCAATACCTTCTCTCGGTGGGCGAACCGTGTCGTCGCCAAACCGGATGTACGTCGGGTGCCAGGTGTGGGAGGCGCCCATGGCGTGCAGTTGCTCGGCGGCCATGTCGAGGGCTGCCCCGGTGGTCATGCCGACTGTGAGTTGGCTGGCAATCGCCGCCAGGGCGCGGATGGTCTTTTCGCGGGCGGCGAGCATGCCATCCAGCGAATACCTTGGGCCGACCTTTTCCCAGGTGTCATCCAGGGTCTTGAGCAGCGTGTCGGCGCTCGACTGCCCGCTGGGCACAAAGGCTTCGGCGATAAATCGATGGCTCGGCAAACCCGCTTCCAGGCACTGGGCACGCACCTGGCTGATCATGCCGCCGTTACCGCAGGCATACACCTGCGCCGCTTCCCAGCGGTGCCCGTGGCTTAGCGCAACTTCCTGCACCTTGCCTTGGGAGGCCAATACCGGGTGCCAGTGAAAACGCGGGTGGTCGATGACCGCCTGGTCCAGGAATGCGCGGTCGTAAAAGTCGCTGGCCTGCGCGCCGCCCCAGTAAAACGTCACCTCCACATCCCGCTTCAAGGCGGTCAGCAGGATCGGCTTGATACCCGCGTAGCCGGTGCCGGTGGCGAACAGCACGACCGGCGCCGCATCATCGTCCTGCCAGGTGCAGGCACCAAAAGGCCCTTCAAGTTGCAACAGATCGCCGGCCTCAAGGCTGCCCAGCAGGGTTTCGGAAAAAAGCCCGCCGCTCACCCGGCGGATCTGAAACACCAGGCGCCCATCGCCTTCGGCCGGCAGGTTGGCGATCGAGAAACAGCGCGAATCGCCATCGACCAGGCGGACCTTGAGGTATTGGCCCGCCCGTACGGCCAACGGCATATCCGGCATCAACACCAACTCGATGATGTCAGGGCTCAGTGCGCGCTTGCTCAGCACCGTCGACTCGACGACCAGTGCGGGCGTGTCCAGCGACCAGCCGGGAATTTCCAGGCGCATGTCGGCGCAGGCATGGCTTTGGCACAGCAGCATTTCATTGGCCGCCAACGGATAGCTGGGCGCAGGTGCGCCTGGGGCCAGTTGCTTGGCCCGGTATTGACCTTGGGTGACCACCACCTTGCACGAGCCACAGGCACCGCGTCGGCACGAAAACGGCACCGACAAGCCACTGGCGAGCATGGCGTCGAGCAACAGCTCGTCACCGGCTTCAAAGGTTTTCCCCGAGGGCGAGAGTTCGATTACATGGCGTGTGTTCATAAAGACCTCGGAGTGAGTGAGGCCTGATTGTTGCGCTAGACTAGGCCCATTAAAACCTCCAGTTTTGGATACTTCAGATGGTCCAGATGCGTAAATGGCGTCCTTTGCTCAAGCTTGACGAGGGTCCCAGCCAAGCGTCCTATCGCAAGATTGCCGAAGGCCTCGTCGCGGCCATCCTCGAAGGGCGGTTGCCGCCCGGCACGCTGCTGCCGGGCACACGGGAGATGGCGCACTTGCTCGACGTCAACCGCAAGACCGTGATTCTGGCCTACGAAGAAGCCCTGACCAAAGGCTGGCTGATCAGCGAGCCGCGCCGGGGTACTTTCGTCAATGCGCAACTGGCGCCCAAGCCGGCGCCCACTCGCTCGCAGGCGTCTTTCGCCCCAGCGCTGGTGCCGCAGGCGATCGTGCCCTACTTCAGCCAGAACGCCCAGGTGATTGCCCTGGAGCATCGGCATGACGCGCTGTTTTTCGATAATGGTGCCTGCGATCACCGCTTGCTGCCGCAGGCCGTGCTGCATCGCTACTACCGCAACGCCTTGCGCAGCAGCTTTACCACCAACACAGTGCGCTACGGCAGCGAAGGCACCGGCTATTACCTGCGCTGCGCGCTGGCCGACATGCTGCGCAACAATCGCGGGCTGATGATCGGCGCCGAAAATATCTGCCTCACGCCGGGCACCCAGGTGTCGCTGTACCTCACCGCCAGCTTGCTGATCCAACCCGGTGACGTGGTGTTGGTGGAGCGCCTGAGTTACCCACCGGCGTGGGAGATTTTCCGCAAGCTCGGTGCGCGTTTGATCACGGTCGACATGGACGATGAAGGCTGCCGCACCGACCACATCGAGCAGCTCTGCCAAGCGCATAAGGTGCGCATGATCTATCTCACCCCGCACCATCAATTTCCCACCACCGTGAGCCTGCACGCGGCACGTCGGCAACAGCTGCTGGCCTTGGCGGCGCTGCATGATTTTTGTGTGATCGAAGAGGACTACGACCACGAGTATCACTTCAATGGGCGGCCCTACTTGCCACTGGCCAGTGACAGCGCGCAACGCCATGTGATCTATATCGGCTCGCTCTCCAAGGCACTGGGATCGACGTTCCGTTGCAGCTATGTAGTGGCGCCTGCCCACGTGATTGAAGTGCTGCAAAAGAGCGCCGCACTGGTGGTGGGTGACACCGATGCCGTCGCGCAGAAAATGTTGGCGGACCTGATCAACGAGGGTGAATTGAAGAAGCACTTGCGCCGTGTTTCGAAAGAATACGCCGCACGGCGGGAAGTATTGCAGAGCTGTCTGCACGAGGCGTTCGGTGATCGGATCAGCGTGCGAGAGCCGGAAGGTGGCTTGGCGCTTTGGGTACGTTTTCAGGATGAAACTGATGTTGACTGGTTGGCAAAAAACGCCTTGGGCCAAGGGGTTGTAGTACGTAGCGCGCGTCAGTTTTCGCCTATAGGCTCATCGGAAAATGCGTTGCGTCTGGGGTTTGCCTCGCTGGATCGAGACGAAATCCGCCAGGCTACGTCGCGCCTGAGGCAGGTCATGAACACGCGCTGAACATACACGAAAACGCCGATCATCACTGATCGACGTTTCGTTAAACCACAAGGCAGAAATGCGGAAAACTGTTAGTAGCTTGCCCTTCAGACACCTTCAATTATAGGCAGAAACACCATTAAAACTTCACTGACCTATATACAAATGTGACGTAATCGATCGGCGAATATGCCTCACTCAATGGATTTAAAGAGTAGGGATTGCGCTTAACAACCTCGATGGGAAACATCCCATTATTATAGGCATTTATAATGGTTCTGCGCACAACGTCAGGGGCAAGATTGGGATGCTGCCTTCTTAATGCCGCTTCCTGCCTGAGAAAACCCTCGGGCCGTATGTCACCCCCCGCAGTAACACTACCTTCAAACGCCTTTACTGGCCGACCATTAATTAGTTTTTTAAACTGCGCAGCAAAGGAACTACGACCTCCATTCGCAGAGTTACACATTAACAGCCTAATGGTGTCGTATTGTTTAACATTCTCAGGATTAATTTTATTCTGGCGCAAAATATCCACTAAATTTTTTGGCGTAAGCCTCTGGCTACCCGCTAGCGCAGACACAGGCTTAGTATAGATACCTAGAACTTCCTGATACAAGGGAATAGCCTCTCCGTGCACGGCAATATTAAGACGCCTCAATGTACCGCCCTTGGCCAAGTCGGTAAATACTTGAATTTTACCTGGAACTATCGGATCAAAACCCTCCATAGTTCCAGATAATTTAAAGACATTACCCGAACTTTTATTAGCAGCCGCTACTGTACGAGGATTTATAACCGAAGCCCCGGCAACATTTCCCGCCGCCCGTGTATTGCTGGCAGCCCCCACAATCACATGACTCGGCCCTCTGCCGGACTTGAAAGCCCGCGCAACTGTTTTTACCACGGCATTTGGCGCCGTAAACAATTTGCGCCCCAATCGGCCGGTAAACCTTGCCACTTGAGCCCCGGCTTTACCCGCTGGAATAACGAAACCAAAAAGATCCATAAACAATGAAAGCTGAGCCGCACCGGTGTTGCCATTTTGTTTGAATTCCTCAAACGTATTCATGCCGGGGATGTACATTCTTCTCATCCACTCCATCCGGGCAATAAATGTGTTTTGCTCTGTTTTGACACTGCTCTGCCCGTGCCAGAACGCTTTGTCGAATACAAAGCCACCGATTGACTGTGAAAGATACCGCGTCAGTGCTTCCATGGATTTTTGCCCGTAGGCGATTCTCCCTGGGGCTATTTTCTCAATACGTATACCCGTTGAGCTTTTACCCTCTTCCGGCGGGTTTCCGGAACTGTAGGCACTGTAATCAACATCCAACGGAACGCCGTAGGTAAGATCGCGAAACGCCCCCTCACTGCCAACTTCGTTTGGTCTGCGAGGCGTGCGGATATAGGGAAAGTTGTTGGGAATATCAGGGCGGCTTCGAAACACTCCGTTTAAAGGGAAATACTCATAGAAAGTGCTGCGGTCCTGTGGCGTTTTGCCATGGACTTTTATAATCACGCCTTGCCGGGCAGGCGATTGTGAGAGTTCGCCGTCTGTGAACTCCGGCGGATCGTTCTGGTCGACTTGATGCAACGCATACACTTCGACTTTGCCGGTTCGCAGCCGGTCTTGCTCCTCTTGCGGGAGCATTGAGATTTTTTGCTCGATGGCATACGCCAACGCGGGCAAAGCTTTTTTCTGGTACTCATCAAAATCCTTATTGAACACCTCCTCTACGTCAGGTAGTCCTCTGGAGCTGCTGATGTACCGCCCGGGTCCAATTTCAACACCTATACCCTGTCCGGTTTTTATAACCGAATCCAGCTTGCGTTCAATATAGAGGTCGACCGCAGAATGAAGCTGGCTTTCCTTCCCCTCCTCGGTCATGAAGCGAGCTACAGGCGTGGTGTAGTCATATTGATACCCATATGTTTCTTGCAGAATGCGTAAGGCCTTGGCGTGCAGCGACGGAACGGGTTGAGTGAATGCATCGGCGTGTTTGTTCGACGTTTCTATCTCTATGTTGAACGCTTCCAACGCCGATGTGACTTGAGCGGGTGTGTAGGTCTCGGTGTCATTTCTATCGATCACCCCTTTGCTCGCAGCCCAGTCGACCACAGCATCCGCTTGAGCCTGGTTCTCGACGATTACCGACTCGGGTGTGACCGCCGACGTATTGCCATAGCTCATGATTTGTTCAAAGGTCATCCGACTGCTGGCACCGGCGTTGCTCTGTTCTATCCGGGACACGGCGGCACTCATGCTGGCCCACGTATGGGAGCCGTAGCGCAAGCCAGCCGGGAGGTCTTTAACCAGGAACTGAGGCGCTGCGCCGGCCAGCAGCAAATGCGCGGCAGCAGGCGCCATCTCACGCCGGATGTTTTTGTGGGTGACCAGGTGGTCCACCAGGCGCTGGAAAATAGTGGCCGCTGTGTGCCCTCTGTTGGCGGGACTTGCCAGGTCAAAACCGGCCACTTGATTGCGCTGTTTACCGGCGTCGGGGTCGAGGTCCAGTACCAGGGCAGCCAACACTCGCTCATTGTTGCTGCTCGCGGGGGAAACGTCGCTCAGCGGGGCTTCCAGTTTTTGGCCCAATGCCTGGGCTTCGGGGCTTGCGAGCAAGCGTGAAAGGATGGCCTCGGGGTGGGACTGCCCTTGCAGCGCCTGCGGGTCTATGGGGGTAACAAGGCTGCTGTTTGCCTCGGCAAATGCGTTGAACAGGCCGCCTTGTTGGGCTCCCAAGGTTTGCGCAGCCGAGCGGGCGGCGTCTTGGATATGTGTTTTCTGATCGTTGCTTAACGCCTGCGAGCGCGACATCAAGCCCCAGTAATTGGCGTCTACCGGCGCGGTCGGCAACGGGATGCTGAGCACCGCGACCATGTTTGCCAGTTGCGCCAGTGTGGTCGGCACAGACACGCCACAGTTGGAGAGGAACCCGTGCAGGCTGATTTGATCCTCCAGACCCAGGTCATTGTTGTTGCTGAACGAGGAGCCCGGTTCGACCTCCATGTTCGTGTCTTTTAAACGGCTGGCAATGTCGACCGACGGATCTTCCTTCGCCTCGTTGTACAACGCCATCAACGCGACAAGCAGGCTGTGTTTATCGGCGGCATCGGCAAGCACTTCCTGCTGGTGAGCCAATGCTTGCGGTGAACTGGCCACTACCTGCGACGGCGGCCTAAACGTCTCGCCGGCCTTAAACTTTGTAGCGCGCGCCCGGATTTCCTCGACGTTGGCGCCTAAATTTTCACCGTAGAACTGCGCAACAGTTAATAGAGGCACCTGTTGGCGATCCAGGCTGGACAGGTCGATGAGACTTCGGTGGGGGCCGACAAACAGCTTACCGGCATCCCGTATCGGCCCGGACACTTGGGCCCAGCCGGACGAGTCGTGCAGGCTGAACGTCACCTCTTTACCGCCGACCCTGGTCGATAGCGTGCCCTTTTCAGGGTCCAGCTTCATGGAGGTCGGGTCCAGACCGCTGTCTTTTACCCAAGCGAGAAAAGCCGGGCTTTGGAGCGCATCATTGAACTGGCGCCACCACTGTCCGAAGGTGGAGTCGGCAGGCACAGAAACAGAGGGGGACGTATCCTGGCTGGGGTCGCCTGACTCCATCGCAGCCAACCCCTTCAGTTGCGCAGTACCGTACGCCGCCGCCAATTCGGCGTCACCCGTTTTGCGCGTCCGGTAGTCGCCATAACGCTCTATGAGCTGCAGTCGCTGGGTTTCAAGTGCTACTTGAGTGCGGTCCATCGGCCGTCTCAGCGGGTTGTCCGGATCCGTGTCGGTAAAGGTTTTGCTGGTAGCCAGCGCGTCGGCGCGTGCCGTGGCCGCAAGCCCAGTGAGCGCGACGTCTTCGCCATAGAACTCACCCACGCGGTCAAGGGGCGCGCTGTCGGGTTTAAACGTGGCATCCGTGCGAATCACGGATGCCTTGGGCGCGGCAACCTGTGCGGCAGCCCATATGGGCTGCGAAATGTATGCCCATTCGGGGTCTTGCGCCTGAGTGAAGGTTTTGAGTTGGCCATTGACGGTGGCGGTGAGTGATCCATCTTTGGGCGAGAAAGTTACCGTGGCCGTATCGACCGAGTTTCTCTTGGCCCAGTCCAGATACTCCGGATTCTGGAACACAGCGTACAGTTGCTGCCACCAGCCGCCGAACGTCGAGTGAGGCGAGATGCCCGTGACCTGGGCGTCGGAAGGCACCTCACCGCCCCGTGCAGACTTCAGCGTTTCGCCATAACGAGCAGCCAACTGGCTATCCGCCGCCGCGTGCGCGGCATAGCGTTCACGGTATTGGAGCAGGTCCTGGCGCTGTTGCTCAATCCCCGCGGGGCTGCGCAAAGCCGGCGGCCGCATCGGGTCATTGGGGTCAAGTGGGACAAACGTCGGGGTTTGAGCGAGTTGCGCGGCGCGGTCCCTGGCCTGGCTTGGAGCGATGTCGTGCTGCTCACCGTAGAAGTCGGCGATGACTTCAAAGGGCGCGGCATCGGCACCGAAAGGAGGCCGGGTGCTCAGGGTCTTGGTTTGCGGCGCGGCAGTCATCGCGGCTTTCCAGATAGGCCCGGATACCTGGGCCCAGCCGGAGTTGTCGGTTTGGGTAAAGTGCTTTAACTCGCCATTAACCCTGGCAGAGAAGCCTCCATCCTGCACAGAAAAGGTCACCGTAGCAGTGTCGACCCCGGTCTTTTTCGCCCAGTCGAGATAGTTCCGACTCTGGAGCGTGTCGTGAAAGAGCTGCCAGGCCTGGCCGAAACTGGAAGCCTGGGGAATCCCCAATGTGTAGATACTGGCACGAGAGTCTCCGGCCCGTGCGGCCAGCAGGTCTGTACGGTATTTGCCTGCAAGTTCGCTATCGCCTGCCGCCCTTGCGGCCCGTGTGGCATAGTCCTGCTGATGGGCGGTGAAGGCCTGTTGATGAGCCTCAAGCGCCATCCTGGAGCGAGCATTCGCTCCCCTCAACGGGTCATTCGCCGCAACAGGGGCAAATGCTTTGCTGCGGTTTAATACCGCCGCGCGAGCCAACGCGTCTTGTGCAGACGGGTTGCGCTGCTCACCATAAAAAGCCGCGACGACTTCAGGTGGTGCATTGCTGCCATTGAAGCCAGTACCGACGCGTATGGCATCCACACCGGGCGCCGCAACCTTTGCTGCCTCCCAAATGAATTCAGATACCTGGGCCCAACCGGAGTCGTCGTCCTGGGTGAAGCGCACCTGTTTGCCATTGACCTGACCACTCAGGCTGCCATCCACAGCGCAAAAGGTCACCGAGGCTGGATCCAGGCCTGTTTTTTTTACCCACTCCACATAAGCCTGGTCCTGAAAGGTCGTGTGCAAGTGCAGCCACCACGTGCCGAGTGCAGACGTTGGCGGCAACTCTACCTGCGTATCGGCGGGCCTGCTTTCAAGCCAGCCTGCATAGTGGCTGGCCAACTGACCGTCACCGCGTTTTTGTTCGGCGTATTGAGTGCGATGCTGTTTGAGCGCAGCGTCATGGCCATCGAGCATTTGTGGCGTGCGATCGGCGGCTTGCCTGGATAAATCATCGGGATCGAGGGGAGCAAATGCTTTGCTTTGGAGTATCTGATCGGCCCGTGCACGAGCCACGTGCGAGGGGGCATCGAGCGGCTCACCGTAAAAATCGGCGATCGCTTCAAAGGGAGCCGCATCGCTTTTAAACGTGTCGCCAATAGGTATGGAGGTGATATTTGGAGCAACGACTTGGCTGGCTGCCCAGATGGGGGCCGCCACTTGAGTCCAGCCAGAGTCGTCACCCGGCTGAAAGACGGTGTGCTGACCATTGACCCTCCCGCTGAGGCTGCCGTCTTGGGGCGAATACACCACGGTGGAGGTGTCAAGCCCGATACTCCTGGCCCAGTCCTGATAATCAGGGCTTTGGAAGGTGTCGTAAAAGTGGCGCCACCAGCGGCTGAATGTAGCGTCTTTGGGCAATTCGCCGACAATACCCGCCGCCGAAACCGGCTGCCCTGCGACCCGCTTCAACATTGAGCCGAAGACTTGCGCCAGCGCGCTGTCATCTTCGGCTTGAGCAGGGATTGGCCCAAGGCCTGCGTCTTCACCGGGCAGGCTCAGGGTCTCGACCAAAGAACGCTTGAGTCGCGTTAATGCCTGTTCACGGGCGAACGGCTGAGATGGCGTCGGCTTGCCCTCGGGCTGCGACGTCGGCTGCTCATGCTGAGTCGAGGCTTGCTGTTTTGCCTCTGATTCAGGCTCGGTGGCCTTAGGCGTGCCTTTACCTTGAGAAGCAGGGGAAGGCGTTATCGGAAAAACGGAATATTGAGTCGAAATCATTGATTGTCTACCGTGGAGTGGAGGGAGAAATGCCTGTGAATGCTTGATTCATAGCCTCCCTGCCAAAAAATCCCACGAGAGATAATTAGCATTCCGAAAAGGGCCACTCCACCTGCAATTCTTGACTACAGATTTCCCGTCCCCTTCAGATAAACGTTTTACCCTTTGCCTACAGGGTTAGATCCGAACGTGTGGATGCACTTGGAAACAGATCGCCCATCCATGCCGCACCTTGTGCGTCAGATAAAACAACAGGCGTACCTGGTGACAGATATGACTATTGACACAAAGTGATGGCGGCCTTTGGGGCAAGCAGGATGTTGGGCAGGGCATCTCTATCCATTACTGCGGTAACGAATAGGTGACCGATCTTCAACACGGGCCAGTTCCGGAAACTCAAGCAGCAGCGCCCGGTTGCCCCGGCCGATGTGCGCCATCACCGCCCGCGTAATGTATTCACGTACCATCCCGGTCGACACGTAATACATGGCCCAGGCTTGCTCGGGCGTGCAGAGACCGATTTGTTCCTCGATCTCCTTGTAGGCGTTGTATTCCTCTGACTCCAGGTTGTATCGATCATCGCGTGGGCACATGATTCTCTCCTTCCCTGCAACCTGTGCGACGGCCTTATCAACGCTTAAAAATCAGGTACCGCTCTTGACCTTGGTCCACACCCGCGTGCGGATACGCTCGAGTTTCAACGGCAACGGCTCAAGCGGCACCAGCGTGGCGATAGTTTCTTTGGACGGGTAAATCCACGGGTTATCACGCAACTTCTGCTCAACCAGCGCGGTGGCGTCCTTGTTGGCATTCGGGTACAGCGTGTGGTTGGAGCTCTTGGCAATCACATCGGGTTCAAGCATGTAATTGATAAACGCCAAACCGGCCTTCGCGTTCGGTGCATCCTTGAGCAACACAAAGTTTTCCGACCAGACCAGCCCGCCCTCGCGCGGCAAGCTGTAGGCAATCTTGCGGCCAGTGCGGTTTTTCTCATTGATGGCCTGGGCTGTCAGTGCCCCGCTCGCCCAGCCCACGACCACACAGATATTGCCATCGGCAAAGTCGGCGTCGGTTCTGGAGGAGTCGAAATAGAGTACGTAAGGGCGGATTTTAAGCAGCAGCGCCTGGGCCTTCTGGTAGTCTTCAGGGTTCTGGCTGTTGCTCGGCAGGCCGAGGTAATGCAAGGCGATTGAGATGATTTCGCTCGGCGAGTCGAGCATCGCCACACCGCAGGACTTGAGCTTGCTGATGTTCTCTTCTTTGAAGATCAAGTCCCAGCTGTCCACCGGGGCGCTATCGCCCAGTGCGGCCTTGACCTTATCCACGTCATAGCCGATGCCGGTGGTGCCCCACAGGTACGGAATCGCATATTTGTTACCCGGATCGTTAGTGGCGAGCAAGGCCAGCATTTCCGGGTCGATATGCGCATAGTTGCTCAGTTGGCTGCGATCGAGCGGGGCCAGCACACCCGCCTGGATCAGGCTTGGCAACACGTTGGAGGTGGCGACAACGACGTCATACCCGGTGCGCCCGGCCATGGCCTTGCTTTGCATGACTTCGGCACTGTCGAAGGTATCGATGTGCATCTTGGTGCCGGTCTTTTGCTCGAATTCCTTCGGCGTTTCTGGCGCGATCAACCCGAACCAGTTGTACAGGTTAACCCGAGGTTCTGCCGCCGCTGCGGGCGTGCTGGCCCCCGCACAGACAAGCGAGGCTAAAAAAAGGGCTCGCAAATGTGATTTATTCATATAACTATCCTTGTCAAAAACGACAGGCCCTCATGGCCATCAACGCTGGTGGGTGAATATACCCGGCGTCGTCGAATAGTAAATACCTACAAATACTTAGCTCAGCCCCATGAATCCCTAACCCTAAAGGGGTAGTCCATGTCACTCGACCTTCACAACCTCGCCTGGCATCGGTCGGCCGGCAAGCTGATCATGGAGCTGAACCGCCCAGCCTTCTGGAGCTCGCTGGTTCGCGTCTTGAATGAGTATGTGCAAATCGACAATTGGGTGGTCCTGGTGTTCAGCAACCAGCAGGTCAATGTCGTCAGCGTGACCGAGGTAGCGGATGCCGACGAAGTGGATGCCCTGACGCAACTGTATGTAAAAGGCCTTTACCTGCTGGACCCGTTTTACATTGCCAACCGAGAAAACCCCCAGAGCGGTTTTTTCCATCTGTCAGACATTGCTCCCGAGCACTTCCTGACCACCGAGTACTACCATCAGTATTTCGCCCGGTATGTGTCCGTCGATGAGGTGCAATACAACGTCCAGCTCGATGCGGATCGAACCCTGTGTATTTCATTTGGCAGTAATACGCGCTACACCCCGGAGCAGATCACCACGCTGGATATCATCAAGCCGTGGGTCATGGCATTGATGCATCAACGCATGTGCTTTGAAGTGGATGAAGAAAAACACCTCAGTGAACCGCCGCCCTGGTCTGAAGCCATCGTGCAATTGGGCACGCAGATCACCACGCGCGAGAAGGACGTGCTCAAGTTGTTGCTCAGTGGTTTCTCCAATAAAGAGATCGCCGGCAAACTGGCGCTGTCGACCGAAACCATCAAGGTGCACCGGCGCAATATTTACAACAAGCTCAACATCAAGTCGCAGTCCGAACTGTTTTCGCGTTTTTTCATGCCCAAACAGGACGTTTACACCGTCAATTAGACGAACGACCGCCCACCCTGCCTGGAAGCCCTCAACGGCGGCCTAGCCGTTCGGTCAGTTACCGCGCTTTAAACCTTTGCGTACTCTTTCCCTTGATTTCTATCGGAGGAGTCGTGATGCCCTTGATCAGCGATGTCGAACACGCTTGCACACGTCTGGCCCCGGCAGGATGGCGTGACCTGCTGATGCATCACGGCCTGGACATCACCTCGACAAGCCTGCGTGAAGAACTCGCCAGGCCTCTGCAGATTGATCGCACCCTGGCAGGCTTTGAGGATTTTTCCGCCGCTGCCACACGCGGCATAGAACCTGGGCACCCGGCCGACAGCCTGCTGTTTCATGCATTCGCCTCGCCCAATGTGGTCACCGGGGTTAACGGTGAAACGCTCAAGGCCTTCCCCACAGCCGCTGAAATCGAGCACATCCTCAATTATGTCTACGGCGCCACTCCCCCGACCCTGGCGGCGTTGCAGCAACGGGCCGGTGAGGCGCCACTGGCGATTGCAGTGTTTGCCTATGAATACCGGCCCTACGCCGAAACCGTGCACAGCCGCCACGCAGACCTGTGTTTCTCACGCACCGGGGTGGCCCGGGTCGGCACAGCGAATGCGTTGTATAACCCGCAGCAACGAGGCTTTTTGCCCTTTGTCGAAGGCCAGCCGAATCAGATGCGGGTTATACCGGCGCGCTACGGCGCGTTCATCGCTGCCCGGCACACCGGCCAACCGACGCGGTTTGGCCCAATGGATGCTCAAACTATCGATGTGGATCTGGAGTTCTGGGTGCCCCTGCACAAGGTGTTCGATGGCAACGAGTGCCTGGCCGGGATGGACCTGACCGTGCAGCTGGAAAACCATCAGATCAATGAAAAAATCGCACAGATCCATCGGCGCTTTCCCGATACCGGCTGGCAAGAGCCTGACATACTCAACGCGCCTTTCGTCATCACCGAGGGCTTGTGCCATTGGGCGAATACCGATGAGTTTGCGCCGGGGCTGTTGATGCCCGACGCCAAAGAAGCGCTGGTGGAACTGGCCTATTACCAAGACCGCCCGCTGTCGTTCATGATGCCGCCAAATACCGGCGGGTTGGTGCATGGGCGCCATCATCTGCGCGACGACGGTTCGATCGAAGACCTCAACCAGCGTGAGGATGTCGACGCCATCGTCAAGGCGGGCGGCTACCGAGCCCTGCATTACCAGGATGCCATGGCCGACGGCTGGGTACGTGCCCACTGCCCGGCCTTGGAACTGGCGAGCATCGCCGCCTACTCCATCATCGGTGCGCCGGATTTTTTTCCGTTGTGCGGGCAGCGGGAACTCAAGCGATGGTCCAGTGACCCTGGGGTTTTCCCTTGCCCTGCGCCGCCCTGTCCAGAGGTTTGGCATACGCGGGTGAACCCACTGTCCGACGTGCGTTTTTATATCAATCAAGCCCTGGCCGGTGGGTTCTTCGCCCCTGAAGACCGCGGCGTCACTGCCATCGTCTCCCACCCACAGTTTTCCACAACGCCCGGCTCGGCCCTGCCGGTGCAGCATGCTCAACGGCAATCCTGGTTGCCGGATTTCGCCAGCGGGGTCTTTGGCCCGGGCTGGGAAGTGGGCCGGGGCCTGGTAGACGCTCCGTTTACGAACATGCTGTGCGGTTATCAGTTAGCCAGCCCGTTCACTGAGGATGCACGCATCTGTGCGGCACTCGGCTCGTACTGGCCGGGGGTGGCGCCGGACTCCACCCGCAGTTTTGAACCGCGCAATGTTTCCGCCACGGTCATTCCGCTGACAGACAGCGAAATCGGCCTGGGCGACAGCCCTGCATGGGATGGTCGCGCCGGTCCCACCTTGATTGAATCCCAGGGGCGCACAGTGGTGCAGTACGGCGCTTATGAATACAGCGACTACACGCAGGCCGCATTGGAGGGTCAACTGTCGCTGGCCATCACCGGGCAGACCAGTACCGCGCAGTACCACCAGAGAGTGCTGGGGATGCGCCGTGCTTATCAGGCAGTAGGCGCCGGATCAGACAAAGAACAGAGAAAACGCTGGCCGTTGCTGTCGTTTTACCCAGTGCAATTACCCGACAAAGCTTTCGAAATGGCACAACAGGAAGCGGGCGTGCGACTAAAGGGCGAGGTGCATTACTACAGGCTGTTCAAACACGGCGAGACCGCCACACCCACGCACAATTTCAAGCTGCGTCAGGTGGAGATAGAGCAAGACATCGAGCTGTATATGGGCGAGGACGCTGTGCTTATTCGCCAAGACGGTGCAGCTTGGCAGCAACACGATGAGTCACTTTGATGTCATTGTCGTGGGCGCCGGCCCAGCCGGGTGTGCCACAGCAATTGGCTGCGCGCAGAGGGGGATGCGAGTCGCGCTGCTGGAGCAGACCCGCTTCCCCAGATACAGGCCCGGAGAAACACTGCATCCAGGCGTTGAGCCACTGCTGCAGCAACTGCAGATCAACCTCCAGAACTGCCCACGTCACCTTGGTCATTGGGTGCATTGGGATGGCCCGCCTCGTTTCAATGCCTTCAGCCCGGGGCGCGCTATTGCCTGGCAAGGGTTCCAGGTTTCGCGCGCGGTGCTTGACCAACAATTGCTGGAGCGGGCACAAGCCGTGGGTGTGCAGGTCACGTACCTCAAACATGCCAGCCAAGTGCTGCTGCAACACAATCGTGTGCAAGGTGTACGTGCGGGCACCCTGCAATGGACGGGCAAATTCGTGGTAGACGCCACGGGACGGCACCACTGGCTGCAACGTCAATTGCAGATACCCTGGCGGCGTTTCTCACCGCGCTTGATCGCGCGGTTCGGATACTGCGAGGACAATAGCCTTGCAGACGACAAAATGGGCTTGTTCGCCCACCCACACGGCTGGCACTGGATTGCTCGTATCAGCCGTACATGCCTGCACTGGACCCAACTGGCGTTCACCCAGGGAGGCCAGCAACGCTTGATTCCACAGGTACTGCAGCGCTGCAAGGCAATCGGCCAGGTCCGCGGTGCGGACGTATCCTGGAGAGTGTGCTGCACTACGGCCGGGCCTGGTTTCTTTTTAGTCGGTGACGCGGCAGCAACACTGGACCCTTGCGCCTCCCATGGCGTGATCAAGGCATTAATGTCCGGCCTGCAAACAACCTCCGCGATTGTCGACTGCCTGCTTTGGCCGGCCGGCGAAGCGACCGTACAAGCGGCCTATCAGGCCTGGGTACAAAAAACAGTGCAGCGTGACGTGCTCGCCCTGCGCGAGTTCTATCGTGCCCATCCTTATCCGCCAGCCTGGCTATAAAGGCAGGCTTACCCCGCAGCGCCCAGAAATGGCAGCGCCAGGTACAGCTTGATCACCACCGCATTGGTAATGTCGATAAAAAACGCCCCCACCATCGGCACCACCAGGAACGCAATCGGCGATGGCCCGAAGCGCTGCGTGACCGCCTGCATATTGGCAATGGCGGTCGGGGTGGCACCCAAGCCAAAACCGCAATGCCCCGCCGCCAGCACGGCCGCGTCGTAGTTGCGGCCCATGACCCGGAACGTCACGAAGATCGCGAACAGGGCCATCAGCAATGCCTGGGCCGCCAACAGGATCACGATCGGCAAAGCCAGCGCCGCCAGATCCCAAAGCTTGAGCGACATCAGCGCAATCGCCAGGAACAACGACAAGCTGACATTGCCCAGCAGCGACACTTCACGCTCAAACACTTGATGCCAGCCCAGCGCCGACAAGCCGTTGCGCAACACCACGCCCACAAACAGCACGCATACAAATGTGGGTAATTCGAACGCCGTACCTTTAATAAAGCCATACAGGAAGGTGCCGACCTGCAAGCTGACCGCCAACAATGCCAGCGTCTCGATAAATGAAAACGAGGTGATCACGCGTTCCTGATTGGGCTGCTCAAAACCTTTGGGCTGGGGCGGCTGCGCCAGCTCGACGCCGGGCACCTGCACACGCTTGATCAGCAAGCGGGCAACCGGGCCACCTATCAGCCCACCCAGCACCAAGCCGAAGGTCGCCGAGGCAATCGCCAGTTCGGACGCCGAGGCCACACCATATTTTTCACTGAACACCGCCCCCCAGGCTGCGCCAGTGCCGTGCCCGCCGGACAAGGTGACGGAACCTGCCAGCAGCCCCATCAACGGGTCGAGCCCCAGCGCCTTGGCCAGGGCAATGCCCATGGCGTTTTGCACCACCAGCAGGGCCGTCACGACCAGCAGGAAGATGCCGAGGATGCGCCCGCCTTTCTTCAGGCTGGCAAAGTCCGCATTCAGGCCGATGGTGGCAAAGAACGCCAGCATCAAGGGGGCTTGCAATGAGGCGTCGAATCGAACTTCGATGTCCGTCAATACGCGCAGCAATAGCAGCAGTGCCGCCACCAACAAGCCGCCGACCACGGGCTCCGGAATGCTGTAGGTGCGTAAAAAACTGATGCGGGCGACCAGCCAGCGCCCCAACAGCAGCACCAGAGAGGCGGCGACCAGGGTTGAATAAAAATCGAGTTGGAACATCTGGGCATTTCTCCGAAGTGAACAGGCACACGGGGCTGGCCAGAGTAAAGACAGCAGGACATGTACACACCCACCCGCCATTAACTACAGACTATTCCTACTCACTTAACAACAAGACCTACAGGTTTGAGATTTTCACTCGTCGAAATACCTTTAAAACCACTAAAAGCGATGGAACCGGGTGAGTTTTTGTCGCTTTTTTTGACTGTTTGCCCGCTCTAAATTAAGCCCGAATACCAACAACAATAAGGTCGCACCATGGCTAATACAGAGTCTGCGCAGCCAGTCGCACGCAGCCGCTATCGCTGGGCGGTCGCCGGTTTGATTTTCGTCATCTACACCATTGCGGCGGCCGACCGCGCCAACCTCGGTGTGGCGATGCCGTTCATTCGCCAAGAGTTCGACATGAGCAACGCTGAGGCAGGCGGCCTGATGAGCCTGTTCCTGCTCGCTTATGCCTTGGCGCAAATTCCTGCAGGTTTTGCCTTTGCCCGCATCGGCGTGAGCAAAATCCTGCCGTCGGCCATGATCCTGACCTCGGTGCTGACCGGACTGGTCGGCACCGCAGGCTCACTGCTGATGCTGAAAATCTATCGTTTTGGCCTGGGGCTGGCAGAAGGCCCATTGCCGATCAGCATGACGGCCACCATCAACAACTGGTTCCCAGCCAAAGAGAAAGGCATAGCCTCGGGGATCTTCTTGTCGGCGGTGAAGTTTGGCCCGGTCATTGTCCCGCCCTTGTGCGCAATCATCATTTCGATCTGGGGCTGGCGCGAGATTTTCATTTTCTTCGCCATTCCCGGCATCCTGCTGTCGATCGCCTGGTACTTGCTGGTCGCCGATCACCCCTCGAAGAGTCGCTTCGTCAATAAGGCCGAGCTTGATTACATTCTTGATCAGCCCGACCCGGCGCAAGCCACTGCATCCGTGGCCGCCAAACCCGTGGCGAGCTGGCTGAACAGGCTCGATGTGCTGATCAAACGCCGTGCTGAACCTGCGCTCACCTCGAGCCGCCAGGTGTTCAAATCGTGGAATATCTGGGGCTGTGCGACCAGTTACTGCTTCCAGCTGGGCGTGTCCAGCGTGCTGCTGACGTGGATCCCCACTTACCTGATCACGGTCAAACACTTCTCGATCATGAACATGGGCCTCGTTTCTGCGGCGCCCTGGGTCGGCGCGGTGCTGGGCAACCTGCTGGGCGGCTACTGTTCAGACCGTTTCCTGGGTGGGCGGCGCAAACCCGGCATGCTGCTGTCAGCCCTGGGCACTTCGCTGATGATGTACCTGCTGATCAACTCGCCCGCAGAGCCGATCGCCTACGGGTTGCTGCTGATGCTGACCGGCGTGGTGCTGAGCCTGGGTTTTTCATCCTATATGTCCTACCCCATGGGGTTGGCGTCCAGGGCCAGTTTTCCCATCGCCAATGCCATCGTGAACATGGTCGGGCAACTGGGCGCTGCGGCCACCCCCTTCTTGACCGGCCTGCTGCTCGACAGCCTGGGTTGGAATTATGTGTTCATTTTCCTCGCCGTTGGCTCCTTCACCAGCTTCGTGCTGTTGCTGACCATCGCCGAGCCCATTCCCCATAAAGCACACGCCTAGCACTGCCCCCTGGCGCCCCACGTAAAGGATTCATTGTGAGCAGCACTCTCGACGCAGAGCGGTTATCGATCGGCAAAACGGTGTGGCTGGGCCTGTTGCAGATTGTGTCCTGGGGCGGCTCGTTTTACCTGCTGGCCGTACTCGCCGCCCCGATTGCAGAAGAAACCGGCTGGGCGCGGGAATGGGTGCTGGGCGCGGCGTCCATTGGTTTGCTTGCGGCGGGCATCGCCTCGCCACTGTGCGGGCGCTTGATCAGCCGCTACGGCGGCCGGCCGGTGTTGGCCAGCAGCGGCGCGCTGATGGCGGCAGGGCTTTGGATGATGGCCAGTGCGCAAACACTGCCGATATTTTTGTGTGCCTGGGTGTTGACTGGCGTAGGGATGGCGGCGGGCCTGTATGACGCGCTCTTTGCGACGCTGGGGGCGATTTATGGCATGAAGGCCCGCCCGATGATTACCGGTGTGACGCTGATTTCCGGCTTTTGCACCACGCTGATCTGGCCACTGCTGGCGATTGCCGTGCAAACCCTGGGCTGGCGGGGCACGTGTTGGCTCTATGGCGTGGTGTTGCTGCTCGGGGTTTTCCCGATCTATCGGCTGTGCCTGCCAAAGCAGCCAGCGCTGGCGCGCCCCGCCAACACGCACGCTGCGGGCACGCTATCCATCGCGCCGAAAATCTATTGGGTGATGACAACCTTGTTTTCACTGTCTGCGATGCTGATGACAGCGATTTCGGTGATCGTCATTGTGCTGCTCCAGGCGCGGGGCCATTCCCTGGCGACTGCCATCGCACTCAGTGCAATCATCGGCCCGGCATCGGTGGCGTGCCGGCTGATCGACCTGCTGACCCGCGACAAACACCCGGTCTGGACCATGCTGATCAGCGTCGCCACGACGGCTGCCGGTATCCTGATCCTGGCTCTCGTGCCCAGCCTGACGGCCTTTGGCCTGGTGCTGTACGGCGCCGGCAATGGCCTTCGCGCCATCGTGCGAAGCACCCTGCCCCTGGCGATCGTGCCGGTAAAAGACTATGCGGTGATTTCCAGCAAGATGGCGGCACCGGTGTTTTACTGCCAGGCCATCACACCGCTGGTCTGCGGCTATCTCCTGACGCTGGTCGGCGCACAAACGACGGTCACGCTGCTGGCTGTCATGTCGGCGGTCACGGTGGGCCTGGGTGTGTTCCTGACCCAGCTGATTAAAATCAGCGCAAACAAAAACGCCGATCATTGCTGATCGGCGTTTTCGTTAAATATGGAGCGGGAAACGAGACTCGAACTCGCGACCCCGACCTTGGCAAGGTCGTGCTCTACCAACTGAGCTATTCCCGCAAAAATGGCGTCCCCTAGGGGACTCGAACCCCTGTTACCGCCGTGAAAGGGCGGTGTCCTAGGCCACTAGACGAAGGGGACACACAACTGAAACACATGGTGTGTATTTCAGTGCCCAGAGGTTAAATCCGAAGATTATGCCCTGGTTTCACTCAATGCCGCCCGAGGGCCACATTGCTTGTAAATTGGAGCGGGAAACGAGACTCGAACTCGCGACCCCGACCTTGGCAAGGTCGTGCTCTACCAACTGAGCTATTCCCGCATATGGCGTCCCCTAGGGGACTCGAACCCCTGTTACCGCCGTGAAAGGGCGGTGTCCTAGGCCACTAGACGAAGGGGACACACGTACAACATTCACTCCCTACCGCGTTTCGCTGTGTGCTTTACGCTGTAAGTGGCGCGCATTCTATGGATGGATTGAAAGGTCGTCAACCCCCAAGGATAAATTTATTTAAATCAATGACTTCGCCCTGCTTTCCAGGCCTTTGCGGGCATTCTGTCCGTCTAGGCTTTGACGCCTATATTATGGCACCCGACAAGGCGCTATAGTTCGCCCGAGCAAATGATGGCAATGTGCATCCATGCAGGGAGCCCTTGCCCATGGTGCTTTTACCTATATAGAAGAACTACCTGGGACAACTGGTCGAACAGCCCTATCCGCCGGATGGCCCAGTCACTACACTCCACAGCAAACCCTATAAAAGAGGTCACACCGGTGACACCACTCATGATCACCCTGCTGGTAATAGCCGGGATCGTAATACTGATCGCCATTGGCTACATGAACCACGTGGTGGAAAACAGCAAACTGGAAAAGAAACGCACCGAGATCGAGCTCAATGACCGGCTGCGTCGGTGTGGAGAAATCACCGAGACCTTTCCTGGCCAATTGATGACCCCGGCGCTCAAGCTGCTGCTCACCCGCCTTGAGCTCAACGTCAACCAGCGCCTGCTGCACCTCAATAAGTCCAGCGCAGCACTCAAGGCGCGTATCAGTGAGTTGAATGCGCTGATCGCCCAGGGCGAATCGATTCCGGTGACCAACCCACCGGCGCCGATCCAGACTGAAGCCAAGGCCAAGGATGTGCGTTTCCTCCTTGAAGCCCTGCATGGTCAAGTGACTCGCGCGGCGCAGGACGGGTTTCTGCCGACCAACGAGGCCAAGCACTGGATCAAGGAAATTCGTCATATCCTGGTGCTGCTGCACATTGAGTTTTTCAATAACCTTGGCCAGCATGCGCTGCAACAGAATCAACCTGGTCAGGCACGCCTGGCGTTCGAGCGTGGCGTGCAGTATCTGCGTAAACAGCCGGAGCCGGTGCTCTATAGCGCGCAGTTGCAATTGCTGGAGAATCAATTGGCCCGTGCTAATTCGACGGTACTGACTAACAGCAAGCCGGCTGAGGATGAGGTCAATGAGTTGACTGAAGGGCTTAAAGTTGTGGATGCGGATGCGGAGTGGAAGAAGAAAGCTATTTACGATTGATGGTTTGGGGGGCGCCTCAGATCAAAATCAAGATCAAGATCTCGGCGTTTTTCAAGGTAGTTGTCGCGTCCACCGTCGCGCTACGCGATTTTTATTACCACGGTCAGCTCCCTTTCAGGGTTCAGATACACCGTCCCGATAGGGTTCCAGTTGCGTGTCTCTCCTGACC
>NZ_CBFHAZ010000046.1:0-44912 GCF_965653655.1 Pseudomonas onubensis
CGCGAATGCGGTGGGTCAGTTGATTCATCTGTCACTGACCCACCGCATTCGCGAGCAAGCCCGCTCCCACAGTTGACCGCATGCAGTTCTGAATATGAGGTCGGCTGCGGATTTGCATGCACTGAAGAGCTGCTTTTCTGTGGGAGCAGGCAAGCCCGCTCCCACATTGTTCAGTGGTGTGGCAAAGACCCCAGCAGCGCTTCGATCTCTTCAAAGCTCGGGCGCGCCAACACATCGGGCTGGCAGCAGCTTTTTTGCAGCGTCACCAGCGCTTCACTATTGAAGCCTGCGTCTACCCGCTCCATCAACTCCCCCAGCAACACCCCAAACGCACGCACTTCAATGCGCTGCAACGCCCTGGTTTCCAGCGTGTCCGCCGTCGCATGGAACGACGCCGCGCCAAAGTCCCCGAGCAAGCAGTCTCCCGCTGCGTTCCACAGAATATTGTGGCCGTACAGGTCGCCATGGGTGATGCCGTGCCGGTGCAGATGCGCCGCCACCGAGGCGATGCCGCGGGCCATGCGCAACGCCACTTCAGCACTGAAGCGCGTGCCCGGCGCGTAGATATCGCGGGTGCATGACGCCAGGCTCGGCAGGGCCGCGAGGTTGCGGTAACTCGGGTCGATCAGGTCCATCACCAAGGCTGCCTGGTCCTCCGGGTGGCCGACCACGCGCCCCTCCACCTTGATCAGGTTCGGGTGCAGCCCGGCGGCGATGCAGGCTTGCATTTCATGCAGCGGCGAGCCGTCGCTGGTGATCGTGCCTTTGTAGAGTTTGACCGCGACCGGCAGCGCTTGCGGCTTCCACAATGCCTTGCGGATGATCCCCGAAGCGCCTTCGCCTAACACCTCGCCCAGTTCCAGTTCAGCCCAAGGGATATTCGGCGTTGCGTCATCGCTCGCCACGTCAACGGCCATTTCCACCGGGTTACCGGCATAGGCCAGCCAGGTCAGGCTTGGCAGCGTCAGCAGCCATGGCGGCAGTTGGGTGAAGCGGTTGGAGGCGATGCGCAGCAGCTCGAGGTTTTTGCAGTTGACCAGGCTGTGCGGCAGGTCCGTCAGGTGGTTGCCGGCCAGCATCAGCTTTTGCAGCAGTGGCCGCTCGCCCAGCTCGCTGGGCAGCTGGCTGATGCAGTTGTCGGTGAGGATCAGCCAGCGTAACTGTGGCGGCAACGCGGCAGCGGGTACGTGGCGGATCTGGTTGGCCTTGAAGCCGATCATGCTCAGGTTGGCGCACTGGCCCAGGCACGCGGGCAGCTCAGTGAAGGCGTTGTCCGAGCAGAACAACACGCGCAGGTGCGACAGCCGATGCAGGTCGTCGGGCAGGCGGCTCAGGGCATTGCCGGTGAGGTTGAGGATTTCCAGGCTGTCGGCCAGCGCGAAGATTTCCGGCGGGAATTCGGTCAGCCCGCAAGACAGGTCCAGGCGTGTAATACCGGCCAATTGGCCAGCCTTGAGTTGGGCGAGGGTATTCATGAACGGCGCGGTCACTCGGCAAGGTGGGCGTAAAAGGCGCTCATGATACCGGGTCGGGCGCGGGTTGCGGGCACACCGTTGGTAATTGGTTCAGTCGGCTGGCGGTGCGGGCAAGGTCGATGGCCTGGCCTTCCAGGGCGCGCGCCAAGGGTTGCTGGCCGATCAGGGTCAGGCGTTTGTCCTGGTCGTAGAGCACGTCCACCAGGTTGATAAAGCGCTGTTGTACGGCAATCGGGCAGTCGGCCAAGAAGGGTAGTCCGTCGATAATCCAGTGGTCGAAATCCTCGCACAGCAACAGATAATCCATCACGGCGGTGAGCTGTTCACACAGGTCGTTGAAGGTGAACACGATGCTGCGCGCCTGATGGCTGCGGCAGAGCAATTGGCGCTTGCCGACCGTCAAGGTCTGCGCCGGGCCAGGTGTGGCGGGCAGCCCGAGGGCGTCGCGCTGGGCGGCGTTACCCGGCCATACATATTGGCCACCGGTGAAACGCTGTTCGGCGTGGGCCTGGGGCAAGCTGCGAAAATCTTCGGGCGAGCTGACTTCCAGCACCTGCATGCGTGTGGCGATCAAGTCGATCACCGGCTTGAAGCGCTCGTGGTACAGCGGGTTGGGCAGCAGGCCTTCAGGGGCGTAATTGGACGTCACCAGCACCAGCACGCCACGCTGGAACAAGGCTTTGAACAGGCGGCTGATGAGCATGGCATCGCCGATATCGTGGACGTGGAATTCGTCGAAGCACAGCGCCCGGCAATCGGCCAGTAGCGCGTCCAGGGTCACGCCCAGGGCGTCGTGCTGTTCACGGTGCAGGAACATGCCTTGGTGCAGGCGGGTAAAAAAGGTGTGGAAGTGCACGCGTTGTTTTTGCGCAATCGGCAGCGCCTGGAAAAACCCATCGAGCAGCCAGCTTTTACCACGCCCCACCGGGCCATGCAGGTACAGGCTGCGCGTGGGCTGGCCGGCGAGCAGGTGCCGGGTCTCGCGGGCGAGGGCGGCAATCGCCTGGGTTTGGCCGGCGCTGAGGGTATAGCCCTGGGCTCGGGCCTTGTTTTCGAAGAACGCCGCGATAGGCGAGGCGCTGGTCAACGCGGTTTTTTTACCCAGCAGACGCTGAATCAGGGATAGCACAGCCAATGCACGTCACTCTGTATTTCGGTGGTTGCCCACTTTAGGGCGCTCACGTCGATTTGACCAATACAGAACGGCGCCTCTCGCTATCTCGAAAAGGCATGTTACGCCTGCCACCCGGCCCAGACTGGCAGTTTCGCCCTTTGTGGCTAACCTCTTACAGAGCAGTCACCCCTGTACAAGGATTTGGGGCAGTGAAGGGACGAGGCGTTTTGGCAGTCATGGGCACGATGCTCTGCAGCACGGTTTACGCTGCGCAACTCCAGGTGGAGGTGCGCATCGACGTGCAGCGGGGCTGCCAGTTGGTGGGCACTACCCGCAGTGCGGGCATCGAGCAACTTGGCGTATTGGATTTTGGCAGCGGCCCGCGTCTGGATGACCCGGCCGGGCCCCTGAGTGCGGCCCTGATCAGCCAGCGCCAGCCGCGCCTGGAGTGCAACCCCGACACCCCTTACCAACTGCGCGTTGACGGCGGCCTGCATGGCGGCACCGGCGAAGTGCGCTACCTGAGTGCCGCGACCCCTTCGAGCAAACCGATTCCCTATCGAATTTATGCCGACGCCGCGCGGCGTATTCCCTTGCCGATCAACGAGCCGCTGAGTGGGCGCGTGCCGGACTCCGGCAGTGTCGACCTGCCGTTGTATGGGCGCATTGAGCCGCTCAAGGCCATTCCGGCGGTCGGTCGCTACTCCGACGTGCTCAAGGTCACCGTCACATGGTAAGCCGCGGCTGGGCCGTGGTGGCCATGGGCGGGCTGTTGCTGCTGGCCGATGACGCCCAGGCGGCCGTCGCCGGGCAGATCCACGCACGGCTGGTGATTACCGCCAGTTGCCAGGTGAGCAAAGACATTGAGAGCGCGCCGGTGAGCCCGGCCGGCGGTAGCGCGCTGCTGGATTTCGGCAGCCAGGGCCCGACGTGGAGCAACCCGTTGGGCGCGGGCGTTACCGACGGCAGCAAGGCGCCGCTGTCGGTGTCCTGCAACCCCTCGGTGGTCAGCAGCTTCACCGTGACTATCGACGGCGGCGCCCACGGTGACGGCACTACAAGGCGCCTGAGTAACGGGCGCCAGACCATTCCCTATCAACTCTCGGCTGACCCGCTCGGCCGGCGCAGCTACAGCATTGGCGAGCAACGCAATTTCGTCGTGACCAAGGGCACACAAGTACCGATCCCGGTATTCGGCTCAGTGGTGGCGAATACCAGGGCCTTACCGGCCGGCATCTACACAGACACCCTGACGGTGACTCTGGATTGGTAAACCATGAGGATGGACATCATGCATGCACTTATAGCGAAGGCGGTTTTTCCATTGATGGCGTTGGCGTGGGTGTCGGGCGCACAGGCGGCGACGGTGGCCGGTACGGTCAGCGCCACCCTGGTGCTCACCAGCAGCTGCCAGGTCAACGGCGCCGCAGCCACCGGCGGGATGAGCTTCGGTAACTTGAACTTCGGTACCGCCAACAGCCTGTTCACTGAAGCCGACGGCCAGGTGCTGGGCGGCGGCGGTGGGGCGTTGTCGATCCTGTGTTCGGCGGGTACCTCACCGACGTTGACGGTGTCTGCCGGTGCCAACGACGGCAAGTCCGTGGGCGGTGGCCGCGCGCTGTATGACGGGGTGGCCAACTACGTGCCGTATGACCTCTACACCGACAGCGGCCACTCGACGCTGCTGGCCATCGGCGGGGTGATCAACCTGGCGCCGAGCACCGGCGTGGCCCAGGCCGTGAATATCTACGGCAAGGCCAATGGCAAAGCGGGCTTGCCGGCCGGTACTTACACCGACACGGTTAACGTGACGCTGACGTTCTAAGGGCCATGAGCCGGTCAGGATGGGCGGCGTTGGCGGTGTGCATCGGCTGGGGAATGCCGCTGTCGCTGTTGGCGGTGACCAGCCAGTCGTTTCAGGTCAGCGCGACGATCACGCCGGGCTGCCTGGTGGTCGGCGGCGGCAGCAATTACGGCAGCCTGGCGTTCGGCACTTATTCGGCGTTGGCCACCAGCACGGCGTCTGTCGCGCTGACCGGCGGCGTGACGCTGCAATGCACGCCGGGGGTGGCGCTGAGCATGAGTGTCGATGGTGGTTTGCATAACAACAGCGGGCGGCGGATGCAGCTCAATAGCGGCACTGCCCAAGTGGCTTATCAATTGTTTCGGGACGCGGCGTTCAGCCAGAACCTGGGCATCAGCCAAAGCGTGAGCGTGGCGTACAGCAACGCCAACAACATCACCTTGCCGATTTATGGGCGAGTGCAATTACCGGGTAACCAGCCTGGGGGGACGTACAGCGACACGTTGCAGGTGCAGCTGTCGTGGTAAGGCTTTCGGTATAAGGAGTGAGATCTATGTGTGCAGCTTCCCGGCACGGGTGGGCAGCGGGTTTGAGCGGGTTGTTGATGTTGGCTGCGGGACAGGCCCAGGCGGCCAGCTCGGTGCTGATCTGGCCAATCGACCCGGTGCTGGAGGCCGACCAACAGGCCAGCGCGCTGTGGCTGGAGAACCGCGGCACCGAGACCGCCAACCTGCAGATCCGCGTGTTTGCCTGGTCCCAGAGTGGTTTTGACGAGCAATACCAGAACCAGCGCGATGTGATTGGCAGCCCGCCGGTGGCGAAAATCGAGCCTGGGCAAAAACAATTGGTGCGCCTGACCCGAACCAAAGAAGTGCCGCCCGGCCAGGAGCTGGCCTATCGCATCATCATCGATGAGATCCCTTCGGCCACGCCGCCGCCGGCCCCGGCGGATGGCAAGACCGCCGCCGCTATCCGCTTCCAGATGCGCTATTCGGTGCCGTTGTTTGCCTACGGCCCGGGCCTGTGGAGCAAGGTTGACGGCACCCGAGACCGCGACCCGAAAACTGCCGGTAAACCGGATTTAAGCTGGAAAAAAGTCAGCGTGGGCGGGCGCAACTACGTCGAGATGCGCAACCAGGGCGCCGTGCATGCGCGCCTCACCGATGCCACGTTCAAGCAGGGCGGCCAGCCGCGGCCCTTGGTGGAAGGCTTGATGGGCTATGTGCTGCCGGGCGCGACCATGCGCTGGCCGGTGCCGGACGGTTTGCCGGCCGATCAACCGTTGCAGGTGCGCATCAACGGGGCAACGCAAGTGGAGAATCTCGCGCCGGGACGCTGACTCAGTGTGGCAGGGCATGGAGTAGGCCCTGGTGTTAAATACGGATGGAGATGTCCATTGATGGACACAAAGCCTTGGTGAGCCAGGATCGGGCTCGATGTCTATGGCGATCGGTGTGGGTGGTGGGCGGCTTGTCTGGCTTGGTGCTGGCGCCGCCGGGCTTCGCCGCGCCATTGCCGCCCCCGCCCAGCAGTATGGAGGCTGTTGCCGATGCGCAGTTGTTCCTGGAACTGGTGGTCAACCAGATGGACACCGGCCGTGTGGTCGCCGTCAATCAGCGTGCCGGGCAGCTTTTTTTGCCGGCGTCGGTGTTGCAGGAGGTTGGCGTGAAGTTGCCAGGCGACGTGCCGGTCGAGGTTGCGCTGGAGAGCTTTCCCGGCCTGCACACCGATTACGACAGCCAGGGCCAACGCCTGATACTGAGCGTGCCGCCAGCCTGGCTGCCGGAGCAGTTTATCGGCAACCGCAACAACTACCCACGCACCCAGGCGCTGACCAGCTTCGGTGCGTTGCTCAACTATGACGCCTACCTGAACGACACCGACGATGCCGGTACCTACCTCGGCATTTTCAACGAAGTGCGCTTGTTCGATACCTGGGGCACCTTGTCCAACACCGGCCAATACCGTACCACCATTGGCCGGGAAACCGCCGGCAGTAGCCTGGACAATGGCTATCGACGCTATGACACCACTTGGCGATTCTCTGACGATGAACGCCTGTTGACTTATGAAGCGGGCGATGTGATCAGCGGCGCCTTGCCCTGGAGCACCTCGGTGCGCCTGGGCGGTGTGCAGCTGTCGCGCGACTTCGGCGTGCGCCCGGACCTGGTCACTTACCCGCTGCCGCAGTTTGCCGGGGAGGCGGCGGTGCCGTCGTCGGTGGATCTGTTTATCAATGGCTATAAATCCAGCAGCGCCGACCTGCAGCCGGGGCCGTATACCCTGACCAACGTGCCGTTTATCAACGGCGCCGGTGAGGCGGTGGTGGTCACCACCGATGCGCTGGGTCGGCAGGTGTCGACCACGGTGCCGTTCTATGTCACCAGTACATTGCTGCAAAAGGGTTTGTCGGACTTCTCGGTGGCGGCGGGTAATTTGCGCCGCGACTACACCTTGCGCGATTTTGGCTATGGCCCTGGCGTGGCCAGCGGCACCTTTCGCTATGGGGTTTCCGACGCGTTTACCCTGGAAAGCCATGCCGAAGCTTCCAATGACCTGAGCCTGGGCGGTGTCGGCGGCAACCTGCGGGTGGGTAATTTTGGTGTGCTCAATACCGCCGTCAGCCAAAGCCAGTACGACGGCCGGACCGGTCAGCAACTGAGCCTGGGCTACCAATACAGCAACCAGCGCTACAGCTTGTCGTACCAACGGGTCGAGCGCCGTGAGCAATACGCCGACTTGAGCCTGATCGACACGCCTTACGCCAGCCTCAGCAAGCGCAGCCAGCAGGCGACGGTGAGCCTGAACCTGAATAATTTTGGCAGTCTGGGCGTCGGCTATTTCGATGTGCAGGCGGCCGATGATTCGCGTACTCGCCTGGTGAACCTGACCTGGAGCAAGCCGCTGTGGCGCAACAGCAGTTTTTACCTGTCGGCCAACCATGAAGTGGGTGATAGCAGTTGGGCGGTGCAGGCGCAGGTGGTGGTGCCGTTCGACGTGTACGGCAGCCTCAGCGTGGGCACCGAGCGCAGTAAAACCGGCGAGAGCCTGCAGCGGGTCAACTACAGCCGAGCCGTGCCGGCCGAAGGCGGCGTGGGCTTTAACCTGGGCTATGCCAGCGGTGATGGGCCGGCTTATCGCCAGGCCGACCTGACCTGGCGCCTGCAGTCGGTGCAGTTGCAGGCCGGCGTGTACGGCAGCAGCGACGCCGAAACCCGTTGGGCCGACGCCAGTGGCTCGCTGGTGTGGATGGACAATCAAGTGTTCGCCGCCAACCGTGTCAACGATGCGTTTGTGGTGGTGAGCACCGATGGGGTCAGTGGTGTACCGGTGCGCTACGAGAACCAGGTGGTGGGCGAAACCGACCGCAACGGGCACTTGCTGGTGCCGTGGACCAGTGCTTACTACCGCGCCAAATATGAGATCGACCCACTGAACCTGCCATCCAACGTGCAGGTGCCCAACGTCGAGCAACGGGTGGCCGTGCGCCGTGGCAGTGGCTACCTGCTGGAGTTTCCGGTGCGCCAGGTGATCGCGGCAAGCATCACCTTGGTCGACGCCCAGCACCAGGACTTGCCCCTGGGCAGCCAGGTGCGGCACGAGCAAAGCGGCGCGCAGGCGGTGGTGGGGTGGGACGGCCTGGTGTACCTGGAAAACCTGGCGGCCCATAACACCTTGCAAGTCACCCTGGGTAACGGCCAGACCTGCCAGGCAACGTTTGAGCTGGATACCACCCAGGCCCAGGTGCCGCTGATCGGGCCACTGGTGTGCCAATGACATAAGGAGTGTGGGTGTGCGGGTCAAGGAATGGCTGTTGCGGGGCGTGTTGCTGGCGGGCCTGGGCGTGTCGGCGCAGGTGCAGGCCGTGTGTTCGGTGGTGGCCACCGTACCGGCCAGCTTTGGCACCACGGTGAGTTCGATGACCGTGCGCACCACCTCCCAGCCCAGTTCGACCACCAACGCCGGCTTGAGCTGCACGCCTGCGGTACTGTCGGTGCTGACCTCCAATGACCATTTCTATGCGACTGTCAGCGGTTCGCCCCAAGGGGGGCTGGTGGGGCCGACCGGTGATGTCATTAAATATACGATCTATGCCAACAACACCACGGCGTTCCCGATGACACGCGGCACCGCGTTCGATTTTGGCGGCAGCGGCGGCATTGCCGCCTCCCTTGGCCTGGTGTTCGGGCCTGGCACCAAAGTCGTGCCGTTGTACTTCGCCACCACCCTTGGCAGCAATGTGGCGTCAGGCGTGTACAGCGAGACCCTGAGTATTTTCTGGAACTGGAACTACTGCTCAGGCATTGGCATTGGCGGGATCTGCCTGGGCCGTGAGATCAACAACGGCACCACCACACTGACGGTGAGCATGACGGTGGTCAACGACTGCCAGATCACCACGCCACCGATTGCCTTCGGCAGCGCGCCGGTGGTCAGCGCCTTCGCCACTGTCAACGGCCAGGCCAGCGTGGCCTGCACCAAGGGCAGCGCCTACACCGTCGGCCTCAGCGATGGGCAGAACCCGGTGAGCGTGGGCGGGCGTCGGCAAATGATTTCCGGCAGTAACTTCCTCGCCTACGACATCTTCATGAGTGCCGGCACTACACGCTGGGGCAGTGTGGGCGCAGCGCGACGGGCCAGTTCCTCGGCCGAGATCAACCCCGGCAACGGCCTGGGCACCGGCAGCCAGGTGTTCAACTACAACGCCAAGATCTACACCGACCAAACCACGCCGCCGGGCGGCACCTACATTGATAATGTGGTGCTGGATGTGGGCTTCTAGTACAGCATCCGTTGAAGGCCCACGCGATCAAAATGTGGGAGCGGGCTTGCTCGCGAATGCGGTGGGTCAGTCAATTCATTTGTCACTGATATACCGCTTTCGCGAGCAAGCCCGCTCCCACAAAAGCCGGTCTGGGTCTTCTAGAACTTGAGCAAGTGCGTCGCCGCCTGATCCACCGGGCTGACCATCGCATAGTTGTACCCGCCATCGGACCAGTAATCGGCCTGCAGCCCATCGGCGCTGCGGCTGCCACGCGGCAGGAAGCCGTTTTCCGGTCCCGGCGGGCGGATGTAGAAGCTGATGCGATGGCCTTGCTGATCCTCATACAACACCATCGCTGCCGCACCTTGCTCAGTGGTGAGCAGGCGCCCGCTCACCGGCTTGAAACCGGCCTGGCTCAAATCGGGCAGGCGATGGGCCTGGTTGAAATAGCGATCCAGCCACGCCTGCATAGTGCCACCATCGTTGGCGCTGAAGTCGGCGGGCATGATGCCGTCCTGGGCAAACAGGCGGAACGCCTGCATGGCATCGGCCATTGGCAACATCGGTGGTTGAGTCGCTTCGCGGGCGTGCCAGCCACCCAGGCCGCCGAGGCAGACCGCGATCAGCAGCACGGCGGCACTGGCCAGGTGGCGGCGCGATTGATGCCGAATGCGTTGGCGAATCAGCGCCGGGTCGAGGTCGGGGTTGGCCGGTTGCTGCAACGTCCCGCTCAAGGCCGCGCGCAGGGCGTGTGCATCCTGTTGCCAGGCATGCACCTGGGCGGCCATTTCAGGGTGGGCAGCCAGCCAGGTTTCAAGCACGCGACGGTCGCTCTCCGGCAGTTGGTGATCGACGTAGGCATGCAAATCGCGTTCGCTGGGGGGCAGGCTGATCATTTGAGTATCCGCAGGGCAGGGCTGGTAATTTCGCCTTCGCTGAGTTGCCGCAAGGCCTGGCGCGCACGGGACAGGCGCGACATCACGGTGCCCACCGGCACCGCCAGGATCTCGGCGACTTCCTTGTAACTTAACCCTTCGACCGACACCCACAGCAGCAGTGCCCGTTGCTCGGTGTTGAGTTGGTCGAAGGCGCGCAGGGTCGATTGGGCCATCACCGTGCGCTCCACCGAGGGTTGCGTATCGTCACGGCCGGTAAAGAATTCGAGCATGCGTGCATAACGCCGGCTGCGCCGGTGGGCGTCGAGGAACTGGCGGTAGAGGATCGAGAACAGCCAGGCACGCAGGTCGCCTTCCAGGCGTTTGTCGGCCCAACTGGTGATCGCCCGTTCGAGCGTGCACTGCACCAGGTCGTCGGCGCTGCTGGTGTTACGCGTCAAGGACACGGCAAAGCGTCGCAGCCTGGGGATGAGTTCACGTAACGGTTCGTCGAGCTCGTGCATGGGCGTGAATTCTGGTCGGTTGTGCAGAGGAAGACGCCAGACAACGTAGCTTATTCCATCAAGGGCTGTAAGAAATTTGGGCCTTCCTGTAGGGGGTATCTGCTCTGTATACGGACCTGTAATACCGTTTCCACCGCTCAATCAATCCATGTAACCGCCGCGAACAATTTCGCGCAGTTCATTGATGAGGGTGTGTGCATGACATTTTCTCCGACCGACAAACAGTTCTTTTCCCGAGCCGCTCTGGCCCATTTGCCTGCCGCCCAACGTGTGGTGTTTGAGCAATGGGGCTGTGGTATTTGGGCCAAGCCTGCCTATGGCAGTGTGCACCAGGCGATCGAAACGCAAGCGGCGTTAACGCCCCAGGCAATCGCTGCCGTATGGGCGGGACAGCGTATTAGTTATGAACAACTCAACCGTCAAGCCAATCGATTGGCCGCGCGCCTGATTAAGCTGGGCGTTAAGCGTGGTGACACCGTGGGGCTGTTTGTCGAGCGTTCGATTTCCATGCTGGTAGGACTTCTGGCGGTGTTGAAGGTGGGGGCTGCGTATGTGCCTCAAGACGCCAGAATCGTGCCGACCGTGCAATTGGGCATGGTGCTGGAGTCGTTGACCAGTCCCGTGATTCTGACCTTGTCGAACCTGGCCGATCGCCTGCCGGCCGATGCGGCCCCGCGCAGCCTGTGCCTGGACAGTTTCCTCGCCGAAGAGCCCTTTATCGTCGAGGACAACGCCCCTGTAGTCGCTGCCGGCGACACCGATGACCTTTGCTTCGTGCTGTTCACTTCCGGCACGACCGGGCGGCCCAACGGCGTGTGTGTCAGCCACCGCAACGTATGCAACATCTTGCTCACGCAGCCGGGACAGATCGGCATGGCACCGGGCCGTAACGTGGGGCAAATCCTCAACATCGGCTTTGATATGGCGGCCTGGGAAATCCTCGGTTGCCTGGCCCATGGGGCGACCTTGCTGATTCGTGATAAGGACATTGCGCAAACCGCTGCGCAATGCCACGTGCTGATCGCCACCCCCTCGATACTGGCGAACCTTGACCCCACGCAGTGTCCTGACCTCCAAGTGGTCGCCGTCGCGGGAGAGCCCTGTTCCCAGGTACTGGCCGACCGTTGGGCCGAGCAATGCATCTTCTACAACGGCTGCGGGCCTACCGAAACCACCATCGTCAACACGTTGCACCGGCATGTGCCCGGCACGTTGTTGACCATCGGCAAACCGACTCCGAATAACACCGTGTATGTGCTCGACGAACACGGCCGTGCCTGTGAACTGGGTGAAACCGGTGAAATGTGGGCCGGCGGCGTCGGGGTAACGGTCGGTTACTTGAACAATACCGAGCTGACCCGGGAGCGCTATCGCCCGGACCCTTTTATGGGCGGGGACGCCATGATGTTTCGCACACGGGACCTGGGGCGCTGGACGGCAGACGGTCAACTGGAACACTTGGGGCGCGTCGATGATCAGGTGAAAGTGCGTGGCTTTCGTGTGGAACTGGACGCTGTGTCCACGGCCCTGGAGGCGGGCGATGGCTGCATGCGGGCGGTCACGTTGAAGCTGGACAGCCGCAACCTGGTGGCTTTCGTCTCGCCTGCCAATGCAGACGTCGAGTCGTGCCGAGCCCGTTGCCAGGAGCGCCTGGCCTACTACTGCGTACCGACATCCATCTACGCGGTGGAGGCTTTTCCGCTGACCGCCAGGGGCAAAATCGATAAGGCCTTGCTGCTGCAACAGGCATTCGCGGCCGAGGTGGCTCGTCATGCTTGATGCACTGACCCGTACCGTTGTGCCGCCCAAGCTGGCGCTGTGGCGTCGCTGGACCGCACTGCCGGTGTTTTCATACTACAACCGCCTGGTGGCGCTGGTTTTGCTTGTAAATGCGGGGTTTTTGCTGTTGGCGCTCGATCTTGCTGCCATCACGGTTGAAAGGCTTTCGGACATGGTGCTGATCAACCTGTCGCTGGCCATCCTGATTCGCCAGCAATACCTGATTAATGCACTGTTCTGGCTGGCAACTCGCGTGCCAGTCACCTGGCCGTTGCGTGTGCGGCGCAGCGCGGCCAAGGTTTACCACTTCGGCGGGCTGCACAGTGGCGCGGCCCTGGCGGCGACCGCGTGGTTTATGGCGATGGTCGGCGTTCAGGTTGCACGCTATCTGCGCCAGCCCGATAGCGTGTCGTCAGCCTGGTTGTGGCTCACGGGTATGTTACTCGGCCTGTTGCTGTTGATGGTTAGCATGGCGCAGCCGTGGGTTCGCAGCCGATTCCATAATGGCTTCGAGCGGGTCCATCGGTTTGCCGGCTGGAGCGCGCTGCTGCTGTTCTGGGCGTTGACGTTACTGGCATCCAGCGAGACCTCGGCCAGCCTGTTACGCAGTGGATCATTCTGGATGCTGGTGCTGCTGACGTTGAGTATTGCCCTGCCATGGCTGCGTCTGCGCAAGGTCGCCGTTGAACACACTCGGCCTTCCGGGCATGCGGTGATTACGCGCTTCAAGCACACCACACCGTTCGCCGGTTCATCCACTGCGATCAGCCGCAACCCTCTGCTGGAGTGGCATTCGTTTGCCAATATTCCTGCACCAAGCGAGGCGGGTTTTCGCCTGATTATTTCCCGTGCCGGCGATTGGACCGGGCACTTTATCGAAGACCTGCCCAGCCACGTGTGGGTCAAAGGCATCACCACGGCGGGCGTGGCGAATGTGGAAACCCTGTTCAAGTCAGTGGTGTATATCGCCACCGGCAGTGGAATCGGCCCGGTCATGCCGCATCTGCTGGCCGCCCAGGTGCCGATCCAGTTGATCTGGTCTACCCGCAGCCCGCGCAAAACCTACGGCGATGAACTGGTGGACGAAATCCTGCGTGCACAGCCCGGAGCATTGATCTGGGACACCGATGAGCGCGGTAAACCGGACTTGGTGCAACTGGCCTATGGCGCGGTGCAAACCTTCGGTTCAGAAGCGGTGATCTGTATCGCCAACCAGGCGTTGACCGAGCGCGTGGTGCACGAAATGGAAGCCCGCGGCATACCGGCTTATGGCGCGATCTGGGATTCCTGAAGCCGCGGCATTGAGGCACACCATTAATCAGTAGAGGTCTTTATGAATGTATTAATAGAACGTCATGGTCGGGTGGTATTGGTCAGGCTTAATCGCCCACAGCTCAAGAATGCGCTGAGTTCAGCGCTGATGACGGAGTTGATCAGCCTTCTGCAAGTGCTGGACCAGGACCCGCAGGTCGGCTGTTTCGTCATCACCGGCACGCCTGAATACTTCGCCGCTGGGGCCGACATCAAAGAGATGAGTAGCAAGTCCTACCTGGACATGCTCAACGAGGATTACTTCGTCGGCTGGGAAGCCTTTACCCGCCTGCGCACGCCGACGATTGCCGCAGTGGCCGGCTATGCGTTCGGCGGCGGCTGTGAGCTGGCGATGATGTGCGACATGATTTTCGCCGCCGATACGGCGACCTTTGCCCAGCCGGAAATCAAACTGGGCGTTATCCCGGGCATGGGTGCGACCCAGCGTTTGACCGGGCTGATCGGCAAGGCCAAGACCATGGACCTGGTGTTGACCGGACGGCCGATGATGGCTCAAGAGGCGCACCAGGCCGGGTTAGTGTCGCGTGTGTACCCGGCGGCAGACTTGATGGAGCAGACGCTGGCGGTGGCTGCACAGATTGCCGGGTTCTCGCGCACCGCCACGCGGGCGGCGCGGGAGGCAGTTGAGCAAGCCCTGGAACTTGGGTTGCACGATGGCGTGCGCCTGGAGCGCCGACTGTTTCATGGGCTGTTCGCGACGCCGGATCAACAGGAGGGCATGCAGGCGTTTATAAACAAGCGCCCGGCAGTCTTCAACGCGGTTTAGAAGAACGCTCGGTTTGGCAACGCATCTGCTCTGAAAAAAACTACAGTGAAAAGGGAATAGACCTACGTGGGATTCGTCTCATAGTTCATTTTCCCTGCGGCCACTCGCCCTGGAGTTTTTCATGGTAGATCACTCATTGCCGCCACGTACGCCCCTCAGTACCGCCAGTTTGTTAGTCAGGCTGGCGTGTATTGGCGGTGTAGTGGCGGTCGTTGCCGGGGCATTCGCCTACGTCAATGGCACGCTTGACCCACAGCGCCTGCGTCCCAAAACCCTGGTCAATGCCCTGGAAACCAATAACGGTGTACACCCTGGGTTTCGGCGTAACCATGCCAAGGGCGTGTGTGTGGCCGGTTACTTCGAGAGCAGCGCCGAGGCGCGCGCTTACTCCAGTGCCCAGGTGTTCAGCGAGGCGAAAACCCTGGTAATCGGTCGATTCGCCCTGCCCAGCGGCAACCCTTACGCGCCGGACAGCAGTGTGCCGATCCGCAGTTTCGCCTTGCAGTTCAGCCAGGCCAATGGCCAGCAATGGCGCACGGGGATGAACAGCATGCCGGTGTTCCCGGTGGGCACGCCTGAGGCGTTTTACCAGATGCTCAAGGCCGGCGCACCCGAGCCGGCCACCGGCAAGCCGAACCCGGCCAGTATGCCGGCGTTTTTTGCCGCGCACCCCGAGACGGCGCCGTTCCTGGCGTGGGTCAAGACCGCCAAGCCCTCGGCCAGTTACGCGACCGAAACCTACAACGGCATCAATGCCTTTTACCTGGTAAGCGCCGATGGCAAGCGCCAGGCGGTGCGTTGGGGCGTGGTGCCACAGAGCCAGGATGCGGCGGGAGATACCGCGCCATCCGGGGCGGATTTCCTCGAAAAAGACTTGGTACAGCGCTTGGCGGCAGGCCCGCTGCGTTGGCAATTAAGCATGACCCTGGCCAACCCCGGCGA
This sequence comes from Pseudomonas onubensis, assembly GCF_965653655.1. Classification (NCBI taxonomy): domain Bacteria; kingdom Pseudomonadati; phylum Pseudomonadota; class Gammaproteobacteria; order Pseudomonadales; family Pseudomonadaceae; genus Pseudomonas; species Pseudomonas onubensis. The sequence continues at coordinate 15,377 of NZ_CBFHAZ010000046.1, forward strand.
CCCGCTGGACGACGCCAGTAAAGCCTGGACCGGCGAGCACAAGGTGCTCAACGCCGGCACTCTGGTGCTGCAAAGCAGCCAGCCGCAAGCTGACGGCGATTGCCGCGATATCAATTTTGACCCGTTGATTTTGCCCAGCGGTATCCAAGCCTCCAATGACCCGCTGCTGGCTGCACGCTCTGCCGCCTATGCCAGTTCCTATGTACGCCGCGCCGGCGAAGTCAGCCCGCTGCAAAGTGCCCCTCAGGAGTCGAAGCCATGAATGTCCAACCACGGTTTTTCGCGCCTCTGGCGCGCTTGCTGCATTGGCTGATGGCGCTGATGGTGATTGCCATGTTGTTTATCGGCGCGGGCATGGCGGCGTCGGTGTCGGAGCGCCACGAATGGCTGATTCACCTGCACAAGCCGCTGGGTATCGCGATTCTGGCGCTGGTGATCGTGCGGCTGGTAGTGCGTTTTTCCACCCGGCAACCGCCGCTGCCAGCTGACCTGCCGCTGTGGCAAGTGCTGGCCGCCAAGGCGTCCCACGTAGTGTTGTATGCGTTGATGCTGGTATTGCCGCTGCTGGGCTGGGCGATGATTTCAGCGGCCGGTGACCCGGTGATGCTCAGCAGTTCGGTGCAGTTGCCGGCATTGGTATCCGCCAATGCACCGTTATTTGCGCTGCTGCGCAAGGCCCATGGCTATCTGGCCTACCTGTTGTTCCTGACGGTGCTGTTGCACCTGGCGGCGGCGTTGTTCCACGGACTGATTCGCCGTGATGGCGTGCTGCAAAGCATGACCGGCACCAAAGGCTGATGCCGGGGGCAGGGCGGGTCAGCGCAGGGTGGTGACGATATGTGCCACGGTGCTTAACACGTCCTTGCCCAGTTGTTTGGAGCGCTCACCGGACCAACCGGTTTTCAGGTTAGGTGCGTCGTCGTTGTCCTTGAAAGGCATCTCCAGGGTCAGCGACAGGCAGTCGTACTGCTGGCCAACAGCATTGCAGGCCAGGGTCATGTTGGCTTCGCCCGGCAGGGCGCGGGTGTAGCCATGGGTGGTCTGGAAGTCGCGGGTCAGGGCGCTCAAGTGGCTGCGGAAGGTTTTTTCCAGCGCTTCGATACGCGGCGTGTAGCCGGGGTTGCCTTCGCAGCCGGCGGTGAAGACGTAGGGGATTTCTTCATCGCCATGGATATCGAGAAACAGGTCGACGCCGTATTTCTCCATCTGCTGCTGGGCGAACAGCACTTCCGGGCTGAGCGCCTCGCTGGCGTTCTGCCAGGCACGGTTGAGGTCCTGGCCCATGGCGTTGGTGCGCAGGTGCCCGTGGAAGGCGCCATCGGGGTTCATGTTGGGGATCAGGTACAGGTCGGCGACGGCCAGGAGTTTTTTCAGCTCAGCATCACCGTCCTGTTGCAGGCGCTCGATGACGCCTTCCATAAACCATTCAGCCATGTGTTCGCCGGGATGCTGCTGGGCGATGATCCACACCTTGCGCTGGCCTTCGCCACCTTTGCCGCGGCGTAGCAGTTGGATATCACGGCCCTCGGCGCTTTTGCCGGTGGCGAGCAGTTGGGTACCGGCGCGGCTCAACGCCTGTTCGATCAGCCAGTCGTGACGCTCACGGCTGTAAGGTTCGAAGTAGGCGAACCAGGCTTGCTTCTCGCGGGTCTCCAGGCTGATATGCAAGGTATCGCCATCAAAGCGCGTGGGCACACGGAACCAGTTGACGTGGTCGTAGGACGCCACGGCGTTGTAGCCGCTCCATGCGTTTTTATACGACGAATGGCTGGCGTTGCTCAGGCGGAAGGTGTGGGTATGGCCCACATGCATGCCTTCGGCCTTGAAGTGAAACCATTGGAAATGTGCGCTGCGGGTATCGGGTTTGATCGCCAGCAACAACTGGTAAGCGTCGCTGGCATCCAGGACCTGGATATTGCCGCTGTCGAAGTCGGTGCTGATCTTGATAGAGGTCAAGGCCACTGTCATGGTCTGGCTGCCTGCGTATGATTGTTGTGGCGGATATCTTACACAGGAGTGAGGCAAAATCTTGGTGCAAAATTGTTGCACGGGGAAGGGGGCGTCGTCCTTGACGCCGCAGCAGCTTAGAATCTATGAGATTGATTCTCAAGCGCTATTTCGCAAAGATCCGGGCTAGAGCGTTGCATCGGCTTTCTTTTGGCGATGCTCTTTTGCTACCATGCGCGCCATCAAGCAACACACAGTCTTCATTAGCCTGAAGCCACGCCAGAAAAACTGGCAAAAAAAAGACCCGGCCAAAGAGCCGGGTCAAAAACCGTGATTAGCCTGATGAGGAGATATTCCAAGAGTCCGACCTAAGGTCCCTTGGTCTATCGACTGATCTCGCGATCAGCTGGATCCAATAATAATCATTATCATTTGCAAGTCAAATGTTTTTATCCCAGGGATAGAAATATTTTTCTTTCGTGCCTGTCAGGCGTTCGCCTGGGCAGCGGGTACCTGCAATGCCTGCTCCACCATCGCTTTGGCCATATCAATCAAATACACCACCGAAAAGGCCAGGTCGCGCTGGTTGCCTTGCCGGCTACTTGCCGATTCATAAGCGGCAGCCGCCGCACTGCGTAGCAGGTCCGATGCGTGCACCAGGGCGTCTTCCTGGCTGATGCCGGGCCGGATGTCGAAAAAAGCGGGGTCTGGCGTGGGCGCCGATACATCTTCTTTCAAGTAATAATCGAGTGCCCGTTGTGCGGCGCCACTGCTGCGCAGCGTCAGCAGTTCGTCGGTTTCGGGCGTGCTGGGCAGGTGATTCGGGAGGGTCATCATGAGGGCGATTACTCTGGCTGGACGTTGAAAACCTGCACCTGATAGTAATACGAATCGTATTTATGTCATTTGATGGATTACTACAAACTGTTTATTGTCGTGGCCACTGCGCAACGTATCGTCACGCCCATGGATAACTGGATAGCGTTGGTCAAAGCCAACATGAAAGACCGCAAGGTCACGCAGGATGAACTGGCCGAACGCTTGGGCATGTCCCAGGGCGGGGTTGGCCATTGGCTCAATAAGCGTCGTGTGCCAAGCCTGGCGGACATGAACCGGGTGCTGGCCGAGCTGGGGCTGGGCTACCTGGAAGTCGCGCTGGAGATTCGCGAAAAGGCCGACGAAACGCCAGTGCTGGAAAAACACTACAACCCGTACTTCCGCTACCCGGTCAGCGACTGGAAGGGCGTCTGCGAAATCCGCGAAGAGCGCCCCGCTTACGGCGCGGCACGTTTCGAACTGACCGATTACCACGCCCAGGGCGAAGCCTTCTGGTTGCCCGTGACGGGTGATGCCATGACCGCGCCCAGCGGCCTGAGCATTGGTGCGGGCATGATGATCCTGGTGGACCCGGCCATCGAAGCCGAGCCCGGCAAGCTGGTGGTCGCGCAATGGCCCGACAGCACCCAGGCGACCTTTCGCCAATTGCTCGAAGAGAGCGGCCAGCTTTACCTGGTGCCGCTCAATCCGACTTACCCCAAACAGCGGTTCACTGACGCGTGCCGAATCCTCGGCGTTGTGGTGCAGGCCACGGCGAAGTTTTAGCCCGCGGCTTCCAGCTCTACCAGAGCGCTGCCTTCGGCGACCATTTCGCCCTCCTGGCAAAACAGCGCCTTGACCACCCCGGCGTGGGGCGCGCGGATGCTGTGCTCCATTTTCATGGCCTCCAGCACTACCAACTGAGTGCCAGCCTCCACGTGTTGACCGACTTGCACCAGCACCCGCACGATGCTGCCGTTCATCGGCGCCGTTAGGCCGCCTTGATGAGTCTGGTTGGCCTCGACCGCAGCAATCGGGTCAAACAGGCTGACGGCCTGCATCTGGCCGTCCCAGCGCAGGTACAGTATGCCTTCGATGCGCACCGCCAGATGAGCGCGGCGCACGCCCTGGTGTTCGATCAGCAATTGATCGCCACGCAACTGCGCGACGCCGCCCTGCAACGTCAACAGCCGGTCCTGCCCGGCGCAGCTCAAATGCAACGATATTTGTGCAGGCAACCCGGCACGAAAACCGCGGGTATCCGCCCACGGGCCATCACCGGCGGGCTGGCTCTGTATAAGCGCCGCACCCGCCGCCTGCCAGAACTCATCGCTCAAGGCGCCGGGAGCTGGCAGCAGCTCATCCTGATAGCGCGGAATAAATCCGGTATCGAGTTCAGCCGCCGCAAACGCCGGATGGCCGATGATGCGCCGCAAAAAGCCGAGGTTGGTCTTCAGCCCGCCCACTGCAAACTCGTCGAGCATGCTCACCAGGCGCAGGCGTGCCTGTTCGCGGTCTTCGCCCCAGGCGATCAGCTTGCCGAGCATCGGGTCGTAGAAGGGTGAAACGATGTCGCCTTGAGTTACGCCGCTGTCCACACGACGGCCCGGCCCCGGTGCAGACTCACGGTACAGCGCCAGCTGCCCGGTGGCCGGCAGGAAATCATTGGCCGGGTCTTCGGCGTACAAGCGCACTTCAATCGCATGGCCGATCAACGGCACCTGATCCTGGGTGATCGGCAGCGGCTCACCCTGAGCCACACGAATCTGCCACGCGACCAGATCAAGGCCGGTAATCGCCTCGGTCACCGGATGCTCCACCTGCAGCCGCGTGTTCATCTCCATGAAGAAGAACTCGCCACGCGCGTCCAGCAAGAACTCCACGGTGCCGGCACCCACATAGCCAATCGCTTGTGCCGCACGCACGGCAGCCTCACCCATGGACTTACGCTGCTCGGCACTCAAGCCCGGTGCGGGGGCTTCTTCCACCACCTTTTGATGGCGACGTTGAATGGAGCAGTCGCGCTCATTGAGGTACAGGCAATGGCCGTGTTGGTCGGCAAACACCTGAATCTCCACATGGCGCGGTTTGAGCAGGTATTTCTCCACCAGCATCTGCCCATTGCCGAAGGACGACAGCGCTTCACGCTGCGCCGAAGCCAGGGCCTCGGCCAACTGGCTAACCTCCTCGACCACTTTCATACCCTTGCCGCCGCCGCCGGCCGTGGCCTTGAGCAGCACCGGGTAGCCGATGCGTTCGCAGGCGTCGCGGAAGGTTTCCAGGTCTTGGGCTTCACCGTGATAGCCCGGCACCAGCGGCACCCCGGCGGTTTCCATCAACGCCTTGGCCGCTGATTTGCTGCCCATGGCATCAATAGCCGAGGCGGGCGGGCCGAGGAAAACAAGACCGGCGGCTTCAATCGCACGGGCAAAGCCGGCGTTCTCCGACAGAAAGCCGTAACCCGGATGGATCGCCTGCGCGCCACTGGCTTGGGCGGCGGCGATCAGTTTGTCGATTTGCAGGTAACTGTCAGTGGCCTTGCTGCCACCCAGGTCGACCCGAATATCGGCCTCGCGGCTATGGCGCGCATCGCGGTCGGTGGCGCTGTGGACCGCCACGGTGGTCAGGCCCATCGCTTTGGCGGTGCGCATCACTCGGCAGGCGATTTCGCCGCGGTTGGCCACCAGCACAGTGGTCAGTGTGCTCATGAACGTGGCTCCTGCGCTTGCCAGCTGGGCGGGCGTTTTTGCAGGAACGCGCGCAAGCCTTCCTGGCCCTCGGCGCTCACGCGAATTCGCGCGATGGCATTTTCGCAATACCGACGCAGCGCCGGGGTGAGGGCGCCGTTGCCGACTTCACGCAGCAAATCCTTGCTGGCGCGCATCGCCGCCGGGCTGTTTTGCAACAGGTTGGCGATCCATAGTTCCACTTGCGCATCCAACTCGATGGCCGGGTAACTTTCCGCCAGCAGGCCGATGTCACGCGCACGCTGGCCGCCAAAACGCTCGGCCGTCAGCGCATAGCGCCGCGCCGCCCGCTCGCCGATGGCCTGCACCACGAATGGGCTGATCACCGCCGGTGCCAGGCCGATGCGCACTTCCGACAGGCAGAACTGCGCGTCATCCGCGCCAATCGCCATGTCGCAGCAACTGATCAAGCCCAGCGCGCCGCCGTAAGCTGCGCCTTGCACCACCGCCAGGGTCGGGATTTTCAACTTGGCCAGGTTGTACATCAACTCGGCCAGTTCGCGCGCGTCGTCCAGGTTGGTGTGGTAATCCAGCTCAGCCGACTGTTGCATCCAGGCCAGGTCTGCGCCGGCGCTGAAGTGCTTGCCGCGTGCGCGCAGTACCAGAAACCGCAGGGACGCATCGGCCTGCACATGGTCGAGGGCGATGATCAGTTCGCGGATCATCTGCGCATTGAACGCGTTGTTCTTGGCTTCACGACTGAGCCACAGCGTGGCGAAACCACGGCTGTCGGTGACCAGTTCGAGGGTGTTGAAATCGCTCATGGGGTACAGCTCCATTTACATGCGGAACACGCCGAAGCGGCTCGGCTCGATGGGGGCATTCAGCGCGGCGGACAGCGCCAGCGCCAGCACGTCTCGGGTCTGCTGCGGGTCAATTACACCGTCATCCCACAAACGTGCGCTGGAGTAGTAGGGGTGGCCCTGGGTTTCGTACTGGTCGAGAATCGGCTGCTTGATCGCGGCTTCTTCTTCGGCGCTGAATGCATTGCCCGCGCGCTCGGCCTGTTCGCGTTTGACCTGCACCAGCACGCCGGCGGCCTGTTCGGCACCCATCACGCCGATGCGTGCATTCGGCCACATCCATAAAAAGCGCGGGTCATAGGCGCGGCCGCACATGCCATAATTGCCTGCGCCAAAACTGCCACCGATGATCACCGTGAACTTGGGCACTTTGGCGCAAGCCACCGCCGTGACCAGCTTGGCACCGTGCTTGGCGATGCCACCGGCTTCGTACTTCTGGCCAACCATAAAACCGGTGATGTTCTGCAAAAACAGCAATGGAATCCCGCGCTGGCAGGCCAGTTCGATAAAGTGCGCGCCTTTTTGCGCGGCTTCGGCGAACAGAATCCCGTTGTTGCCCAGAATCGCAATCGGGTAGCCGTGCAGGTGCGCAAAACCACACACCAGCGTGGTGCCAAACAGCGCCTTGAACTCATCGAACACCGAGCCATCTACCAGCCGCGCGATCACTTCGCGCACGTCGAACGGCTGCTTGGCATCGGCCGGAATTACGCCGTAAAGCTCTTCGCTGCTGTACAGCGGCGCCACCGGCGGGCGTTGCACTAACTGACCCTGCTTGCGCCAATTGAGGTTGGCCACGCTGCGTCGGGCCAGGGCCAGTGCATGTTCGTCGCTGTCGGCATAGTGGTCGGCCACGCCGGAGATCTTGCAGTGCACATCGGCACCGCCGAGGTCTTCGGCGCTGACCACTTCGCCGGTCGCGGCTTTTACCAATGGCGGCCCGGCGAGGAAGATCGTGGCTTGTTGGCGCACCATGATCGCTTCGTCGGCCATGGCCGGTACATAAGCTCCACCGGCAGTACACGAGCCCATCACCACGGCGATCTGCGGGATGCCCTGGGCGCTCATATTGGCCTGGTTGAAGAAGATCCGCCCGAAGTGCTCGCGGTCTGGGAATACTTCGTCCTGACGCGGCAGGTTGGCGCCACCGGAGTCCACCAGATAGATGCACGGCAGCCGGTTCTGCTCGGCGATGGTCTGGGCACGCAGGTGTTTTTTTACCGTGAGCGGGTAATAGGAACCGCCTTTGACCGTGGCGTCGTTGGCGACAATCATGCATTCCACGCCTTCCACGCGGCCGATCCCCGCGATCACGCCGGCCGCCGGCACGTCTTCGCCGTACACCTGATGCGCCGCCAACTGGCTGAGTTCCAGGAACGCTGAGCCAGGGTCGAGCAAGCGGTTGATACGCTCACGGGGCAGCAGTTTGCCGCGCGAGGTGTGCCGCTCCTGGGCCTTGGCGCCGCCGCCTTGTTGCACATGGGCGAGCAGGGTGTGCAGTGCGTCGACCTGTTGAAGCATCGCCGCGCTGTTGTCGGCGAACTCCGCTGAACGGGGGTTTAGCTGGGTGTGCAAGATGGCCATGGGGCGCTCCTTCAGCGGGTTTCGTTGAAGAGTTCGCGACCAATCAGCATCCGGCGAATTTCACTGGTGCCGGCGCCGATTTCGTACAGCTTGGCGTCACGCAGCAGGCGCCCGGCAGGGAATTCATTGATGTAGCCATTGCCGCCTAGAATCTGGATCGCGTCCAGGGCCATTTGCGTGGCGCGTTCGGCGCTGTAGAGGATCACCCCGGCGGCGTCCTTGCGCGTGGTCTCGCCACGTTCGCAGGCCTGGGCCACCGCATAGAGGTAGGCGCGGCTGGCGTTGAGTTGGGTGTACATGTCGGCGACTTTGCCCTGGATCAGCTGGAATTCGCCGATGCTCTGGCCGAACTGCTTGCGGTCGTGGATGTAGGGCACGATCAGGTCCATGCACGCTTGCATGATCCCGGTAGGGCCGCCCGAGAGCACCACGCGCTCGTAGTCCAGGCCACTCATCAGCACTTTGACGCCGCCGTTGAGCACGCCGAGGATGTTTTCTTCGGGCACCTCGACGTCATCGAAAAACAGCTCGCAGGTGTTGGAGCCGCGCATGCCCAGCTTGTCGAACTTGTTGCTGCGACTGAAGCCTTTCGAGTCGCGTTCGACGATAAACGCGGTAATGCCGTGAGCGCCTTTTTCCAGGTCGGTCTTGGCGTAGATCACGTAGGTGTTGGCGTCGGGGCCGTTGGTGATCCAGGTCTTGCTGCCGTTGAGCACGTAATGGTCGCCGCGCTTGTCGGCGCGCAGCTTCATCGAGACCACGTCGGAGCCGGCATTCGGTTCGCTCATGGCCAGGGCGCCGATATGTTCGCCGCTGATCAGCTTGGGCAGGTATTTAAGTTTTTGTTCGTGATTGCCGTTGCGGTTGATCTGGTTCACACACAGGTTGGAGTGCGCGCCGTAGGACAGTGCCACCGACGCCGAACCACGGCTGATTTCTTCCATGCTCACTACATGCGCCAGGTAACCCAGGCCGGCGCCGCCGTATTCTTCCGGCACGGTGATGCCCAAAAGGCCCATGTCCCCGAACTTGCGCCACAAGTCAGCGGGGAACAGGTTGTCGATGTCGATCTGGGCCGCGCGGGGCGCGATCTCCTTGGCCACGAACGACCGCACCTGGTCGCGCAGCATGTCGATGGTTTCACCGAGGGCGAAGTTCAGTGACGGGTAACTCATGGACAGGCACCTTAATGTGAGCTTTGTTGTTGTGTGGGCGGCGCGCGGGGGAGGGCGCTCACCTTTACGTTAACGTAAGCTTGCGTTACGACGCTGTCAATCGTAGTTTACGTTTACGTCAACCTACAAAAAAGACAACAGGGGTCGTTATGGATCAACCGCACCCGAGCTACAGCCGTGGCTCCCAGGACAAGACCTTGCTGGCCATGACCATCGGCCAGGCTTTCGATCGCACCGTGGCGCACTACCCCGATGGCGAAGCCTTGGTGGTGAGCCATCAACGGCGCCGCTACACCTGGCGGGAGTTGGCCGAGACGGTGGATTTGCACGCCCGCGCATTCATGGCTTTGGGCATGCAAACCGGCGATCGCCTGGGCATATGGGCGCCCAATTGTGCCGAGTGGTGCATCACCCAAATCGCCAGCGCCAAGCTCGGGGTGATTCTGGTCAATATCAACCCGGCCTATCGCAGCAGTGAACTGGACTACGTGCTCAAACAGTCAGGCTGCGAATGGCTGGTATGCGCCGGTTCGTTCAAAAGCTGCGACTACCACGCCATGCTGCAGGAACTGCAGCCCGAACTGCGCGGCCTTATCAGCCTGGACCCCAGCCCGCCCGCGGGATTTATGCCCTGGTCGCAGCTGGCGGCCCTCGGCGCCGGCATCCCGCCCGAGCAGCTTTATAGCCGCCAAGCCAGCCTGCACGTCGATCAAGCCGTCAACATCCAGTACACCTCCGGCACCACCGGCTTCCCCAAGGGCGCCACCCTCAGTCACCACAACATCCTCAATAACGGTTATATGGTGGGTGAAAGCCTGGGCCTCACCGCGCAGGACCGCCTGGTGATCCCGGTGCCGCTGTATCACTGCTTCGGCATGGTCATGGGCAACCTCGGCTGCATCACCCACGGCACCACCATGATCTACCCCAATGACGGTTTCGACCCGCTGCTGACGCTCACTGCTGTTGCCGAAGAACGTGCCACCGGCCTGTACGGCGTGCCGACCATGTTTATTGCCATGCTCGATCACCCGCAGCGGGGTGAACTGAACCTCTCCAGCCTGCGCACCGGCATCATGGCCGGCGCCACGTGCCCCATCGAAGTGATGCGCCGGGTCATCAGCGAGTTGCATATGGGTGAAGTGCAAATCGCCTATGGCATGACCGAAACCAGCCCGGTGTCATTGCAGACCGGCGCCAATGACGACCTGGAGCGACGCGTCACCACCGTCGGGCGCACCCAGCCGCAACTCGAAAACAAAATCATCGACGAGGCCGGTAACACCGTGGCCCGTGGCCACATCGGTGAACTCTGTACCCGTGGCTACAGCGTGATGCTCGGCTATTGGAACAACCCCGAAGGCACCCGCGACGCCATCGACGATGCCGGCTGGATGCACACCGGTGACCTCGCGACCATGGATGAGCACGGCTACGTGTGCATCGCCGGGCGCAATAAGGACATGATTATTCGCGGCGGCGAGAATGTGTACCCGCGCGAGTTGGAGGAGTTTTTTTTCACCCACCCGGCGGTGGCCGATGTGCAGATCATCGGCATTCCTGACGAGCGTTACGGTGAGGAGATCGTCGCCTGGGTCAAGTTTCACCCCGGGCATGTGGCCAACGAGCTGGAGTTACAAACCTGGTGCAAGGGCCGTATTGCGCACTTCAAGACGCCCAGGCACTTCAAGTTCGTGGAGGAGTTTCCGATGACAGTGACGGGCAAGATTCAGAAGTTTCGCATGCGCGAAATCAGTATCGAGGAACTGCGGCGTTAACTACTTAGCCCCCGGCACAGGAGCAGCGCTTTAAATTGGTCCTTTGAGTACCTTCTCTGGACCTGACATGGACGAAATAGACAGCGTCAACGCACGTGTAGATGTGCAAAGTATCCACGCTGCTCCGATCAGGGAGCACATCCCTGGCTGGTATGCCGACGCTTCGCTGCGCCGCAAGCGCGAATTGGCTGGCCTGGCACTTGAGGTGCCGGACTTTTACCGCACCGCCAGTGCCTCTTCGCGTGAAGCCTTCCATGCTGCCCATGCCGACGGTTGGGCGGCATTGAACGCGGTCGATCGGGTTTTTGATGGCCTTAAGGACAGTGTCGAGTTTGTCGAGCCTTTACTGGTCGAGGCAATAAAAACCCAGCTCAATCTCGACCTGGATGTGCGCAGAACCTTTTACGCGCGCAAAATTTACTACCTCAATCGTGTCGATGAGCGTAGCGATTTTGGCGGGGCGTTTGCGTTTGCCACTGGCGTTGGCGGGCCAAGAGACTTTTACTACTCCGGCACCACGCTGCTGGAGGCCGCCATGGGTAACTTCTCTGCGGCTGAAGCGCTACCAGGGGAATGCGGCGATTGTCACCTGATCACGCAGTTCGACTTCCACGCCGACAGCGAAATATTGCCTACCGAATTTGCCGTCAAACGGCTGGCGCTGACGCTGCCGGCCTGTCGGTTTGCGGACCTCTGTCGCCGCCTTGATCTGGGTAAACAATACCAGGCGCATGTCGACGCAGTGCTGCTGCCCGTTGACGAACCGGGCACAGAGGCCGGCACTGCGGCCATGGCATTGCTTGGAGCGTTGGTAAAGTATAAAAAAACACGGTTGGAGGTGGAGGCTAGAATCGCGTTTGCACGAAACCACATTAAAGCCGACAGTTTCCAGATGCTGATTGATTACTCCGCGTACCGCCTGAGTCAAAAGGATGTGATCTGGAGAGAGTTCAATCTGCGGTGTTCGACGCCGACCATCGAGGGGGTCCAAACCCGGCAGCTCATGTTGTTTTACACCGAAGCACCACGTAGTGAGGACTTCGTCCTTTACGTGCCGGGGGATCCGGACAAACCGCTGATGGAATACACCTCGCTATGGAATGTGGCCGATGATTTGGCCAGGCGCCTCTGTTCATTCAAGTACCGAGTGTTTTTTAGTCAATTTATTCCGGTCGAACACCAGCACGAATTTTTTGCCGCGATACAGCGCTCCCTGGATCCTGACGACAGGTATTCGTCCCAAGACGACCTTACGTTGGACAGCAATGCAGGGCACCACCGGCCACGGATATTCGAGACAACGTACTACGTCGATTTGCATTCCTGGGCGCGACAGAAACTCACCCTGATCCGTAATAACGCCAAGGCGCTCGTCGTGTCCACCGCTGATCAAGACAGCCGCGCCCGGCGAGAATGGCTGCAGGCTGTCGGCAGCGCGGCTTTGGATGTTTTCAACCTGGCCTCATTCGTTGTGCCGGGGCTGGGTCCTTTGATGATGGTGGTCGGTGCCGTTCAAATGATGTATGAGCTTGAGGAAACCGTTGCCGCTTTTCGCGCAGGTGATACGAAAGAGGCGTGGGCACACGTATCGGGGGTCATGCTGAACCTGGCGTTTGTGGCGGCCGGGCATAAGCTGATTCCGGCGTTGAGCGAGTCCGAGTATGTCAAAGGGTGGGTGCATGTGGTTTCCCCGCAAGGGAAGACGCGTTTGGCGAAACCGAACCTGGAAGATTATCAACACGTCGTAGCCTTACCGCCGGGCGCGCGCCCGGACTCCCAGGGTGTGTATACCCATGCCGGCAAACGCTACCTGCCTGCGCAGGATGGGCGTTATTACGAACTAGCGTGGGCAGATGACGTATACACCCTGCGCCACCCCAGTGATTTACGCCGCTATACGCCACGCGCCACGCACAACGGTATGGGCGCCTGGGTATACGAATTCGAGCAGCCGCTGAGTTGGGACCGGCGCACGCTTATGCGGCGTATCGGCCCTTCAGTGGATGGGCTCAACGACGAGCAGTTAGAGCAGGTTTTCCAGGTCAGCGGGATTCAGGAAGATCAGTTGCGCAAGATGTATATCGACCTCACGCCACCGCCGCCGCTATTGGCCGAGAGCATCCGACGTTTTCAAGTTGATCGCCGCTATGGCAGTTTCATTGAGCAGATGCGCAGCCCCGACCCCATGGTCTACAGCCAGGCCGATCCTGACTTGCAGTTGGAACTGCTGACCCACGAAAAAATCTGGCCATCGTCCAGAGGCCTGAGTGTAATCGGCACTGAACACGGCGACACGATTTATCAGGCCCCCGTCGGTTCCCAGGCACAGGCCCAGGTTGCGATCAGTGAGCAGGCGTTGTACAGCGGTCAGTTGCTCGACTCTGTGGTTGCGGAGCTGAACAACGAACAGTTGCAGGTCGTGTTGGGCGAGGATGTTCAGGAAGCTCGACTGCGCGAAGGGCTGAGAAAAAATCCCTCCGCGAGCGTTTACGCGCACGAGCTGAACAAATTGTTGCAGCGCCCGCGTGATCCCGGCATGACCCTGTCGAGGTTGCGCCTGCGGCTGGCACTGGCGGCTCGATTGCGGCGTGATGAACTGTTGACGGTCCTGCCGCAGAGTACGGACGAGCCTGCGCGGTGGGTGCAGGAGGCATTTTCCGAGCTGCCCGCTGCCGCGGTAGACCAAATGCTGGAGCATACGAATGAAACTCAGCGCAACCAACTGAGTACGACACAACGCCCTCCCTTGCAGCTTTCGCAAGAAGCGCGCGAATACCTGGATGCATTTCGACTGCAGCGCACCTATGAAGGCCTGTACCTCAATGAAGACGTCAGCGAAGACATGGCGCGTCTCGCGTTGCGCACTCTGAAAGACATGCCAGGGTGGTCGGACACGGTGCGTATCGAATTGCGTGAAGGCTCGTTCGCAGGGCCTTTGTTGGACAGCATCGGACCGCTCAAGGCCAAACGGACCGGTGTCTGGATCAAGCATGCCGATGGTCGGGTCGGAAGTGTCTGGCACCCGTATGACACCGACCGCTTCTATGAGTCGCTGTTTGCCATGGTGCCGACGCCTGATGTCGAGGTCATGGTTTACCCGGCCGAAACGCGCTGGGTGAATTTGCGCCAAGCCTTGCGGCGACACGCACCCACCCCGGACGAATTACGCAGCAACCTTGATATGCCGGCCGTGCGGCAAGACCACCAATCGCCGTTGGCATTGGCTCGGGGTGCGCGGGGCTACAGCGCGCAAGTACCGTCGACACGTGCGCTGCAATGTCAACTCGAAGCTCAGAAACTCTATCCCGGCTCAACACTGGAGCAGATAGAGGAGTACCTGAACGTCAAGGGGCAGGGAGATGCCTTCATGCTCAAGGAGGTTCGCCGCAGGCAGGTCGAATTTGACCGATTGGGCAATGAATTGGAGCAGTGGGCAGGTACTCATCGCAGTAAGTTGCAGGTGGCGCAGAAGATCAAGGCGGCCTGGCAGCGCCGTACCGAGATTGTTCGCAGTAATGTCGGTGAGGTGACGGGTTATGCCTTGAACCTCAACGATTGTCTTGTCGAAGACTTGCCGATATTAACGGTTGAAATCCCCCACGTATCGAGCCTGAGTCTACGACGCATGGGCTTGACGGATAACGTCGACGCGTTTCTGGGTTCCTTCAAAGGGCTGCGCCACTTGGTTTTGAGTGGGAACCGATTGACTCGGCTGCCAAAGATTATTGGCAGTATGAGCGGGCTGACCCAGTTGTCTCTGGAGGCCAACCAACTGCAGTTGACTCCGGACAGCGTGACTGCGTTGGCGCGCTTGAAACAGTTGCGCGTGCTCTCTTTGGCGAAGAACCCTCTGGTACTGGCCCCGGATGTCAGCGCCATGACACAGCTGGACCAACTCTATCTGTCAGATTGCGGGTTACTTGAACTGCCCATCGGGGCACTGGAGCTGCGTAGGTTAAAGCGTCTGGACGTGAATAGAAACGCGTTGGTGGAGCTGCCTGATGCGCTGTTTCAACGCACGACTGAGCAGAACAGAGGCACGACGCTGGGTGAGAATCCCCTGTCGCAGCAAACCCGGGATCGCATCGAAGCCTACAGGCACCGTAGTGGTGTGGCATTGCTCGACAGGGCGATGCCACGGCATGTTACCGAGAGCGTGGCGTTGTTGGTCTGGCTTGAGGAAATGCCAGCCGCTCAACGTTTACAACTCACACAGCGTTGGCAGGACCTTCGGGTAGAACCAGGGGCCGATGCGTTCTTTCGGTTGTTGGCGGATATGACCCGTTCAGCAACCTACAAGGCAGCGGCTGCACGTGCCGCCCTTGCGGAGCAAGTCTGGGAGCTGATAAGCGATGTTTCGCAGGATGAGGCGCTTCGCCGGGAGATTTTCAAGGCCGTCGACGCCCCAGGCACCTGCGTGGACCAGCGCACTGATGTGTTGTTCAAGCTGCGTCTACAGGTGCGCATTCATAAAGCCGGGCTTGACGCAGGTACCGTGCAGGTTGAGCCGGGGCTGATAGAGCTGGGCAAGGGCCATTTTCGTCTGGTGGAGCTGGATAAATGGGTCAGCGCCGATATTGCTGCGCGCGAATCGGCATCGCAGGCACGAGCTGCCGCTGATGCAGTGTACGTGGCTGCGACAGCCGCTGAGGATCAAGGCTTGCCCAACGCCGCAGCGTTGGCCGACGCCTCACTGGCGGCAACGGCGTCTGCCGATGCCGCACAAGCGGCCGCGGAGTCAGGGGCGCCCGGGCTACGGGCCGCAAACGACGCCCTGCGCCAGCTAAGCGAGATTGCCAGTCAGGTAGGTGTGGTGGATTGGCCCAGAGAACCATTCAGTGAAGGTATCGAGGTGGACCTGGTGTATCGAACCTCCCTGGCCGATCGGCTCAAGCTCCCCCTTCAGCCGCGCCATATTACGTTTGGGGATCTGTACCCGGTCAACGAATCACTTATAAGCCAGGCTGGCGATACCGTGCTTGAGCAGGAGGCTGTGCCGGGTGCACTGGCGCGCTTTTTGGTGGAGGAGCCCTTTTGGGAGAATCACCTGAGGCGGCTCTATGCCACAGAGATTGAACAACGCTTCAGTGAACCCAAACAACTGCTTCAGGAAAAGTCATCGGCGTTGGATGAACTCGAAACCAGCGTCGCAGACTATTATCAAACCGAAAACTTTGAGGCGCGTGCCTCGTATCAGGAAGATATCAACGAGATGGTGGCCGAGGTGACGAGGCTTTTTGGCTTGGAACGCGAGCAAGTTGTTGAGCCTTCCGGGTTGCCACACGCCAACTTCATATCCACCCAGCAAGAGGCCTTGGGAGAAAATTGGGCGCTGGAGGAAAAGCGTGCTTTGGTGGCGGTTACGCAATCAATACTGGATCGACCGGGCCCATCCGACCCCGTGCGTCAGTAAGCACAAAGGGGACCCGAAGGTCCCCTTTAATTTGTCGTTGCGTGCTCTTTTTTTATTATTGAGGGGCGGTCTATTGTTGTTTTTGGCAACCGTTACCCTTTACCGCTGTTTTTGGCGACCCCCATCCGGGGTCAAGAGCAAACGTATTTTTTTGAACGCTGATCTGCTTCTTCGTTAACGATCCAACCAGTGGTAGCTACCTGAGGTAGTTTTATTTTTCTCTAACCGGTTGCGGGTTTCGGCACGCCGTACCCTGCGAAGCACATCTTCTTCAAAAAAATCTGTTAGCTGCGTCTCTGCCGTGTTGTTTTTGTTATGTCAGAGTCGTTTCGTCTTATTTTTATTAGGTTTGGCGCTTTTTATTCTTGTTATGCCATAGAGATAGCAGGAGCCGTGCCAACTTTTAAAAGTCTTTTAAAATCAATGGTTTGATTTTTGTGTAGGAATTTCCCTGCGGGATATTCGACAAAATATGTTCCCGTGTTACTCGATGTGTAGGCGTGCGGTAACACATTGTCACGGCTAAGCTACTCAACCGGCGTTACGTGCCTTGGCGACTCGCGAACCCGTCGGCCGACCCAGCACGTGACTGATCTGCTGGCCTGCACGCATCAATGTCGCAAGATCGATACCGGTGTTGATACCCAGGCCGTTGAGCAGGTACACCACATCTTCGGTGGCGACGTTACCGCTGGCGCCTTTGGCGTAAGGGCATCCGCCCAGGCCCGCAATAGAGCTGTCGAATACGTGGATGCCCTCAAGCAGGCTGGCGTAGATATTCGCGATTGCCTGGCCATAGGTATCATGGAAATGCCCGGCCAATTTGTCCCGTGGCACCTGCGCACCGACGACTTCGAACAACCGCCGTGTGGCGCCTGCGGTGCCGGTGCCGATGGTGTCGCCCAACGACACTTCATAGCAGCCCATGGCATACAACTCACGTGCGACCGCCGCCACTTGCTCAGGCGCAATCTGGCCTTCGTAAGGGCAACCCAACACACACGACACATAACCGCGCACGCTGATGCCGTGCTGCTTGGCGGCCGCCATGATCGGCGCAAAACGCTCCAGGCTTTCGCTGATGGAGCAGTTGATATTGCGCTGGGAAAACGCCTCGGACGCCGCCGCAAACACCGCGACCTCCTTCACGCCCGCCGCCAGCGCATCTTCAAAGCCCCGCAGGTTGGGCGCCAGCGCACCGTAGGTCACGCCGGGCTTGCGCCGGATCTGCGCAAACACTTCGGCGGAGCCGGCCATCTGCGGCACCCATTTGGGCGAGACAAAACTGCCGACTTCGATATAACTCAAGCCGGCTGCGCTGAGTGCGTCCACCAGTTGAACCTTGTCGGCCACGCTGATCGGTTGGGCTTCGTTCTGCAAACCGTCGCGCGGGCCGACTTCCACCAGGCGCACAAAAGAGGGGAGAGACATGGGCAGCTACCTTGTGTTTATGGGCCAACCGGGTTCATGGTTTGCGCCAGCGCCTGGGTGCAGCGCTCTTCGGCGGTGTCCAGCTCCAGCTTCATCTGTTCGATATCGAGCATCTGTTGCTCGAGTTGCTCACGGCGCTCGGCGATCTTGGCCAGCATGCTGTTGAGCTGAATGTGGTTGCCGCTGGTGGGGTCGTAGAGTTCGATCAGCTCACGGCATTCGGCCAGGGAGAAACCGATGCGCTTGCCGCGCAGGATCAACTTGAGGCTGACCTTGTCGCGCGCCGAGTAGATGCGCTCCTGGCCCCGGCGCTCCGGGGCCAGCAGGCCTTGTTCTTCGTAGAAGCGAATGGCGCGGGTGGTGATGTCGAGCTCGCGAGCGAGGTCGGAGATGCTGTAGGTCGTGCTCATGGGGGCGCTCAAGAAGGTCTTGGCGTTAAGCTAAAGGCAGGTTGACGTTTACGTCAAGCAAATAGCCTGGATTGACTCCCACCCTGTGGCGAGGGAGCTTGCTCCCGCTGGGCCGCGAAGCGGCCCCAAAAGCTGGGCCTGCTGCGCAGGCCAACGGGAGCAAGCTCCCTCGCCACAGAGGCGCTTAGGCTTGCTTGCCATCCAGCTTCTTTTCGTGTGCCGTCACTTGCTGGCACAGCTCAATCATCTGCTCGCGCATCCAGCGGTTGGCCGGGTCCTGGTCGGTGCTTTCGTGCCAGTACAGGTGGGTTTCCACCGGCGGCACATCGTTGACCGGCAGGTTGAACCAATGCAGCTCATGGCGTCGGGCAAAGCGCTCGGGCACGGTCATCACCATGTCGGTCTGCTGCAACACTTGCGAGGCCATCAGGTAATGCTGGGAACGCAGGGCGATCTTGCGCTGGATGCCCATCTTGCCCAGCGCCAGGTCGACGTGCCCCAAGCCGTTGCGACGGCTGGAGATATGGATGTGGGTCAGCGACAGGTAATCATCCAGCGTGAACTTGTCCTTGCCCGCCATCGGGTGGCCCTTGCGCATGGCACACACGTAGCGGTCTTCCATCAGCTTGACGTGGCGCACTTGCGGGTCGGTGTTGAGCGGTGCATCCACGGCAAAGTCCAGGCGCCCGGCAGCCAGTTCTTTGGTGGTTTCACGGCGCTTGGACAAGAAACTCTCGATCACCACGGTCGGCGCCAGGCGGCGCAGGCGCTGAAACAGCAGCGGCAGAATCACCGCCTCGGTGAGGTCGGTCATGCTGATGCGATAAGTCTTGGCCGCCTGCTGCGGGTTGAAAATCCGGCTTTCCTGCACCGACACCCGCAGCAACGACAACGCGTTGCGCACCGGGCCGATGATGTTCTGCGCCATGGGCGTGGGCACCATGCCCTGGGCGGTGCGCACGAACAGCGGGTCGTTGAAGGTTTCGCGCAGGCGGGCCAGGGCGTTGGACACCGCCGGCTGGGTGATGCCGACGATCTGCCCGGCGCGGGTCAGGTTGGCTTCGGTGTAGATCGCGTCGAAGACGATAAACAGGTTGAGGTCGACCTTGCTCAGATTCATGTCGTTGCGCTCTTATTTTCAGTTGGCGATTTATCAGGTGCTCATACGCCGATCATATATCGGTGATGAATGTTAATACACGCCGAGAATAGGCTAGGTAAATTATCAACGCTGTTCTAGCATCGATTGCATGACCTAAACAACCTCTCAGAGAAGGGAGCTGCTCATGGATTTCGCTTATTCGCCCAAGGTTCAGGAACTGCGTGAACGCGTTACCGCGTTCATGGACGCTTACGTTTACCCGGCCGAGCCGGTGTTCGAACGCCAGGTCAGCGAAGGCGACCGCTGGCAGCCCACCGCGATCATGGAGGAGTTGAAGGCCAAGGCAAAAGCCGAAGGTTTGTGGAACCTGTTCCTGCCCGAATCAGAGCTGGGTGCCGGCCTGACCAACCTCGAATATGCGCCGCTGGCCGAAATCATGGGCCGCTCGCTGTTGGGCCCAGAGCCGTTCAATTGCTCGGCACCTGACACCGGCAACATGGAAGTGCTGGTGCGCTACGCCAATGAAGAACAGAAGCAACGCTGGCTTGAACCGCTGCTGCGCGGCGAGATTCGCTCGGCGTTCGCCATGACCGAACCGGACGTGGCCTCATCCGACGCCACCAACATGGCCGCCCGCGCCGAGCGTCAAGGTAATGAGTGGGTGATCAGTGGCAAGAAATGGTGGACCTCCGGCGCCTGCGACCCGCGCTGCAAGATCCTGATCTTCATGGGCCTGAGCAACCCGGACGCGCCGCGCCACCAGCAGCACTCGATGATCCTGGTGCC
This sequence comes from Pseudomonas onubensis, assembly GCF_965653655.1. Taxonomy (NCBI): domain Bacteria; kingdom Pseudomonadati; phylum Pseudomonadota; class Gammaproteobacteria; order Pseudomonadales; family Pseudomonadaceae; genus Pseudomonas; species Pseudomonas onubensis. The sequence goes on from NZ_CBFHAZ010000046.1 coordinate 35,369, forward strand.
GGTAGACACGCCAGGGGTAAAAATCGTACGACCACTGCCGGTGTTCGGCTACGACGACGCGCCACACGGCCACGCCGAAGTGTTATTCGACAATGTGCGCGTGCCGTATGAAAACGTGCTGCTGGGTGAAGGCCGTGGTTTCGAGATTGCCCAAGGCCGCCTTGGCCCTGGCCGTATTCACCACTGCATGCGCTCCGTCGGCATGGCCGAGCGTGCACTGGAACTGATGTGCAAACGCTCCGTGAGCCGCACCGCGTTCGGCAAGCCATTGGCGCGCCTGGGCGGTAATATCGACAAGATCGCCGACTCACGCATGGAAATCGACATGGCACGCCTGCTGACCCTGAAAGCGGCGTACATGATGGACACCGTCGGTAACAAAGTCGCGAAAAGCGAAATCGCGCAGATCAAGGTCGTGGCGCCGAACGTGGCCTTGAAGGTGATCGACCGTGCGATCCAGATACATGGCGGCGCGGGGGTTTCCAACGACTTCCCGCTGGCCTACATGTACGCCATGCAACGCACCCTGCGCCTGGCCGACGGCCCGGATGAAGTGCACCGTGCGGCGATTGGCAAGTTTGAGATTGGCAAGTATGTGCCTAAAGAGCTGATGCGCGGCGGGCAGTAAGACCGAGGCGCCTGCATTCGCGAGCAAGCCCGCTCCCACATTTCGACCGTATTCCAAAGGGGGAACGCGGTCAAAATGTGGGGGCGGGCTTGCTCGCGAAGAGGCCAGTATTTACAACACAAAACCCGAGGGGTCAGTACACCCAAACCTCCACCCGCCGATTCTTGATCCGCCCCTCATCCGCCGTATTCGCCGCCACCGGCATCTGCGCGCCAAAGCCGCGAATATCCCGCAGCACCACGCCGCTCTTGACCAATTCCCGGCGCACCGCCATCGCCCGCAACTTTGACAACAGCGCTGCCCGCTGCGGGTCATTCTTGGCATCGCCAAACCCCACCAGCGTCACCTGCTTGTCGAGCTTGCCGTGGCTTTTTATATACGCCACCACCCGCTGCAAGTCCTGGCGCGCCTTGTTGTCCAGGCTGGCGCTGCCTTCCTCGAAACGAAAATTCACACTCAAGCGCTGGGCGTCACGCACGATGGCTTGATAGTCCTCGGGCATTGACGCCCGTGGCTCCACGGCAATCGCCTGCACCTGCTGGGCGATAAAACCGTTGGCGGCCACAATCGCCTGGCCTTTGCCAGTTTGGGTAAAGTCCACCAGGGCCTTGGCCCACGGGTTGTGGTTCGATGGCGGCAGGTAGAAATACAAGCGGCGTGACAGCGGATAATCTTCGGTGGCAATCAGGCTGGTCGCCGGCAACATCGGCTGTGAGTCACCGTCGACAATCGCCAGTGCCTTGGCCTGGCGCACATAGGGCAGGCCGATAAAACCAATGCCGTGCGGGTCATGGCTCACCGCATCGGACAACGCCTCGCTGGACTCGAAACGCTTGGCAGTCGTGGCCAGCGGTTTACCGCGCCGGTTCAGTACCAGCTCTTTAAAGGTGTCATAGGTGCCGGACTGATCATCCCGGGCGTACAGATGAATGGCGCCGCCGACACCGCCCACATCCTCCCATTGGCTGACCTCTCCGTTGAAAATCTGCGCCAGCTGCTCGGTGTTCAAGGTATTCAGCGGGTTTTGCGGGTTGAGGATAATGGCCAGGCCGTCGATGGCGATTACCTGTTCGGCGTCCGGGCTTTTCAGGTCGCCCAGGGGTTCAAGGTCCACCAGCTCGCTGTCCTTGATCGGGCGCGAAGCCGCCGCAAGGTCCGCGTTGGATTTTTTCAGTGCACTGAACCCGGTGCTGGAACCGTGGGCCGCGACCTCGACCGTGACGGTTTTGCCCTGACGCGTCTTGCCGATCACCCGTTGTTCATTGGCGCCATCGCCGGGCTCGCTGTGCACCGCCTGCAAGCCCTGGTGCTCGAGCATGCCCTTGACCAGCGCAGGCCCCAACGCCGCACCAATGGTATTGGAACCCTGGATGCGCAATGCGGGGCCTTGGTCGGCAACGGGGATGGCAGCGGCGACAGCGTAGAGCGGCAGTAGCAACAGGAACAGAACGCGCAGCATCATGCCGGCACCTTCTTAAGCCAAAGGGAGTGCCGCCAGATTAAGTCAGTGGGGTTTCAAAAATATGACTGACACACAGCCAGCTCCCACATTGAAGTACACAAATCTTGGGGTCAGCTCAACTCAAGCCAGATCGGCGCATGGTCCGAGGGTTTTTCCAGCCCGCGCAGGTCGTAATCCACACCCGCCTCCTTGACCCGCGACACCAGGCCGTTAGAGGCCAGGATCACGTCAATGCGCAGCCCACGCTTGGGCTCATCTTCAAACCCACGGCTGCGGTAGTCGAACCAGCTGAAACGGTCGGCCACGTCCGGGTTCAAGTGGCGGAAGCTGTCGACCAGGCCCCAGTTCTTCAGGCGCGCCATCCACTCGCGCTCTTCCGGCAGGAAGCTGCACTTGCCGGTTTTGAGCCAGCGCTTGGCATTGTCGGCGCCGATGCCGATGTCGATATCTTCCGGAGAGATATTGATGTCACCCATCACCACCAGCGGCTGGTCATTGCTGAACTGGCTTTCCAGCAGCTGCTGCAAATCTTCATAAAAGCGTTGCTTGGCCGGGAACTTGGTCGGGTGGTCGCGGCTTTCGCCCTGGGGGAAGTAGCCGTTCATTACCGTGATCGACTGGCCATGCTCGTCGGCAAACGTGCCCCAGATAAAGCGGCGCTGGGCGTCTTCTTCGTCGCTGGCAAAGCCTTTGTGCAGGCTCAGCGCCGGCTTGCGCGACAGCAGGGCCACGCCGTAGTGGCCTTTTTGCCCGTGGTAGTACACGTGATAGCCAAGAGCCTGCACTTCGGCCAGTGGGAACTGGTCGTCGTGCACCTTGGTTTCCTGCAGGCCGATCACGTCGGGTTGATGCTTTTCAATCAACGCTGCCAGCTGATGAGGGCGGGCGCGCAGCCCGTTGATATTGAAGGAGACGATTTTCATGGTCGGCAGTCCAGTCTGGCAAAAGGGCGATGCTAGCCGACAAGTCCGGCGGGGGCCAGCGTGGCGGTAGGGCGCATGCACTGCTAATGTCTGGGAACGACCGGTGCTGCGCGGGTTCGTACCTATAAGAACGCCATCTTTTGAATGGCGCCCAGGGAGATTGACTGTATGCCGGACACTGCCACTGCCATTGCCGAAATTCGCCTGCTCAACAGCGGCTATTCCCGCGAGGCCCGTTCCTTGCTGTACCAGGCCTATCGGCATGAGCCGACCTTCGCCTACATTTTCGAGGCTGAACGGTCGGGGTACGAACAGCGGGTGCGTGCCACTGTGCGTGAGCTGGTCAAGCAGCATTTTTTCCAGAAGCTTCCTGCCATTGGCCTGTTCGTCAACGACCGGCTGATCGGCATCGCCTTGATTGCGCCACCGCAACGGCGCCTGGGCATCACCGAGAGCTGGGCCTGGCAGTTGCGTATGTGGCTGAGCACCGGCGTGCGCGGCACTCGGCGTTACCTGGATTACCACTACGCGGTGCTGGCGTGCCTGCCGAACGAGTCGGTGCATGTGTTGCCGCTGCTGGGTATTCACCCGCAGTTCCAGGGCAAACACTACGGCGAACAACTGTTGCAGGCGGTGCACAACTGGTGTGCTGAAGACCCGCATTCATCGGGTGTGGTGCTCGATACCGGCAATTCGCGTTATCTGGATTTCTACAAGCGCCAGGGCTATGAAGAAATCGGTGAGGTCGCCGTAGGACCCGTCCTGGAACACGTGTTTTTTCATCCCAATCCCCAGGCGTTACATGCTGCAACGGCTTAAGACAGAATTATTCAGACAATTCCGGGTTCAAAGAGTCTCCCCAGCTGTGTAGCATCCGCGCCTATGAAGCTCCCAGGAAGATTTACCAGCGGCTTGGTTCTGCTGTTCACAAGCTGCGGCGTATTTGCGCAAAGCGAATTGGACGTGCGCATCAAGCCATCAAACGACGCGTTGAAAGCCAACATCGAAGGCTATATCGGCGGGGTTGGCGATCGTGATGAAGAAGCCTTGCTGCGGTTCAGCCGTGGCGCCGAGGAGCAGGCCCGCAAGGCGGCCCAGGCGCTGGGCTTCTATCAGCCGCAGATCTCCAGTGACGTAAAGGGCGGCAAGAACCCGCGCTTGACCCTCACCATCGACCCCGGCGAGCCGGTGCATTTGCGCAACGTGACCATTCGGGTCGACGGCCAGGCCGCGAGCCTCAAGACGTTTCGCGTGCCCGTCAGCGACGACCTTAAATCCGGCGCCGTGCTCAACCACGGCAACTACGAAGACGCCAAGCGTCTGATCCAGAACCAGGCGTCACGCTATGGCTTTTTCAATGGGCGTTTCAGCAGCCAGAAGCTGCTGGTGGACCCGCAAGCCGGTGTCGCCGATATCGAACTCATCTACGACAGCGGCCCGCGCTACACCTTGGGCAAAGTCGGGTTTACCGGCGATACGCCGTTCGATGACGACCTGCTGCAACGCATGGTTCCGTTCAAAAGTGGCACGCCGTATGACTCCGAGCTGATCGCCGAACTCAATCAAAACCTGCAATCGAGCGGCTTCTTCGAAGGCGTGCGCGTGGACGCCAGCCCAACCGCCTCGACCAACGATGTGATCCCGGTGGCGGTGCAGCTCGATACTCGCAAGCCACGCACCATGGGCCTGGGCCTCGGTTACTCGACCGACGTCGGCCCGCGCGGCAAAGCCAACTGGACCCGCCATTGGGTCAACCCGCAAGGCCACAGCTATGGCTGGGAGGCCGAACTGTCGGCGCCACGCCAGAACGTCGGCCTGTGGTACGACATTCCCCTTGACCCGCCGTTGACCGACAAGCTGCGCTTCGCCGGTGGTTACCAGAATGAAGAAATCGCCAACACCGATACCTTGAGTAAATTGCTTACCCTCGGCCCGGAATGGCACAGCAAATTGCCTAGCGGCTGGACCCGGGTCATCTCGCTCAAATACCAGCGCGAAGAATATCGCCTGGGCAATGACTCGGGCTTGAGCAACCTGGTGATGCCGGGCATCAACTATTCCTACCTGCGCAGTGATAACCGCATCGACCCGCACAATGGCTATCGCCTGATGTTCGATGCCAAGGTCGCCAAGGAAGGGCTCGGCTCCGACACCAACTTGCTGTACGGCACCGCCACCATCAAAGGCCTGACCACCTTGTGGGACAACCACCGTTTCCTCGGCCGTGCGCAGTTCGGCGGCAGTGCCACCAACGGCTACAAGTCGGTGCCGCCGTCGCTGCGCTTCTTTGCCGGTGGTGACCAGAGCGTACGCGGCTACGAGTACCAGACGCTGTCCCCCGAGAATGATCGCGGTGACCGCATTGGCGGGCGCTACATGGTGGCCTTGAGCGCCGAGTATCAATATTCCATCGCGGAAAAATGGCGCATCGCGACCTTTATCGACCAAGGCAACTCCTTCAACACCCTGGAAATGCCCAGCCTGAAAACCGGCGTGGGCGTGGGTGTGCGCTGGGTGTCGCCAGTGGGGCCGATTCGCCTTGACCTGGCCCATGCCCTCGAAGATCCGGGCGGCATTCGTTTGCACTTTTCCATGGGGCCTGAGCTGTGATGCGTGGTTTGAAAATAGCGGGGCTGGCCCTTGTGGCGGTCCTCATGCTGCTGTTGTTGGCAGTGTGGTCAGTGCTCGGCACCCAGGCCGGCAGCCGGTGGACCTTGAACCAGGTCCCGGGGTTGAGTGTGGAAAATTTCCAGGGCCACCTGGGCGGCCGTTGGAGCGCCGACCATCTGTTATGGCAACAGGATGGCAGCCGGGTAGAACTCAATGCACCGAAGTTTGATTGGTCACCGGGCTGCTTGCTGCGCATGACCCTGTGCATCAACCAGCTGGACGTGGAGCAGGTCAGCCTGCAATTCCCGCCGAGCAATGAACCGAGTAGCGGCCCGATCACATTGCCGGATCTCAAGTTGCCGGTTGCCATCCAATTGGGCGACGTTCGCGTCGGCAGCCTGCTGTTTAACGGCAGCGAAGAACTCAAGGGCCTGCAACTGGCGGCGCACTGGACAGTCGCCGGTATGCAGATCGACTCGGTGCACCTGCAACGCGATGGCCTGGTGCTGGACCTCAACGGCCTGCTGCAACCCACCGGCAACTGGCCGCTGAGCGCCACCGGGAACCTGAGCCTGCCCTATGCACCCGGCGGCGCGCTGTGGAAGGTTGCGCTCAAGGTTGACGGCGACCTGCTCAAGACCCTCAAGCTCGACGCCGACAGCAGCGGCTACTTGCCCGCCAAGCTCAGCGGCGAGCTGCAACCTCTGGTGGAGAACCTGCCCGCGCAGTTGCACATCACGGCGGATGGCTTCAAACCCAGCGCCGACTTGCCCGACACTTTGCAGCTCAATCAACTGGACCTCACTGCCAAGGGCGACTTGAGCAGCGGCTACCAGTTGCTCGGCCGGGCCGTGCTGCCCGCAGAAAAAGGCCCGGTGGCCTTGCTGTTACAGGGCAAGGTCGACGCCAAGGGCGCACAGATCGCCGGCCTCGACCTGACTGCCGGTGAGCAGCAAAGCCTCAAGCTCAGCGCCAACCTGGACTGGCAGCAAGGCTTCAGTGCCGACGCGAAAATCAACTGGCTGGATTTCCCTTGGCATCGTCTCTATCCGTTAATTGACGAGCCGCAGGTCGCCTTGCGTACGTTCAACGGCGAAGTTTCCTATAAAGACGGCAACTACCTTGGCAATCTAAAAGCTGACCTCGACGGCCCCGCGGGCAAATTCAATCTGGTCACGCCCTTCAGTGGCGACCTCAAGCAAATCTTCCTGCCCGAGCTGAAACTGACCGCCGGCCAAGGCAAGGCCGAAGGCCACCTGAACCTGCAATTTGCCGACGGTATCGCCTGGGACACTGCGCTGGACTTATCGGCACTCAACCCGGCGTACTGGGTCGCAGAGTTGCCGGGCACCTTGGCCGGGCCGTTACGCAGCAAGGGTGAGTTCAAAAACCAGCAGCTTAAACTGAATGCCGACCTCGACCTCAAGGGCCATTTGCGCGGCCAAACCGCCGTGCTGTCGGCCAAGGCCGAAGGCGCGGGCGAGCAGTGGACCCTGGCCAACCTGGATATCCGCCTGGGTGACAACCGCATCAACGGGAGTGGCAGTTTGCAACAACGCCTGGCCGGGCAGATCGACATCAAACTGGCGCGACTGGCCCAGCTGTGGCCGCAGTTGCGCGGGCAAATCAACGGCCGCATGGACGTGTCCGGTACGCTGAAGGCGCCACAAGGCAAGCTTGATCTCAAAGGCCAGCAACTGGCGTTTGCCGACAACAAACTGCAAAGCCTCACACTCGATGCAGCCCTCGATAGCGCTCAGCGCGCGAAAATCGACCTCAAGGGCAGCGGCATTCAAGCCGGTGAAACCCAGGTCGGCACCCTGACCGCCAGTGCCCAGGGCGACATCAAGAGCCAGAAAGTCCAACTCGATCTGGCTGGGCCATTGGTCAAACTCGCCCTGGCCCTGGATGGCAACCTCGACAAAGGCAACTGGCGTGGGCGCCTGTCCAGTGGCGATGTGCAGGCCGGCGGCCAGGATTGGAAGCTGCAAGCCCCGGCCAAAATCGAACGCCTGGCCGACGGCAAGCTGACCTTTGCCGCGCACTGCTGGGTGTCTGGCGGTTCCAGCCTGTGCGGTGAAGACCAACGCCTGATGCCCGAACCCAAGCTGCGCTACCACCTCAAGCAATTCCCGATCGACAGCCTGGCGGCGTTTTTGCCCAAGGATTTCGCCTGGCAGGGCAAGCTCAACGCCGATGTGCAACTCGACCTGCCCAGCAGCGGCCCTAAAGGCGTAGTCGCGGTGGACGCCAGCGGCGGCACCTTGCGCGTGAAGGACAAAAATCAGTGGGTGGATTTCCCCTACGACACCTTGAAGCTGGAAACCACCCTCAACCCCAAGCGCATCGACACGCAGCTGAATTTTCGCGGTGGCAAGCTCGGCGAGTTGCTGTTGCAGGCGCAGATCAACCCGTTGCCCAAGGACAAGCCGATCACCGGCACATTCAGCCTTACCGGCCTGGACCTCGCCGTGGCGCGACCGTTTGTACCCATGGTGGAAACCCTCAATGGCAAACTCAACGGTAACGGCCGCATCTCGGGTGGGCTGTTGGCGCCGCAGGTCAACGGCACTGTGAACCTGGTCGACGGTGAAGTTTCCGGGCCGGAGCTGCCTATGAGCCTTGAGGGCTTGAACGTGCAGGCGCTGATCGCCGGTGAAAGTGTGCAGCTCAACGGCGGGTGGCGCAGCGGTAAAGACGGGCAGGGCAGCCTCAAGGGCCATGTCGGCTGGGGCCAGGCACTCGCGGTGGACCTGAGCCTGCAAGGTTCGAAATTGCCGGTCACGGTTGAGCCCTATGCCAAGCTGGAAGTGGCGCCGGACCTTAAGATCAGCCTTAAAGACGACAAGCTGGCGATTGCCGGCAAGGTGCACATCCCGCGCGGCGATATCACCGTGCGTGAACTGCCGCCGTCGACGGTCAAGGTCTCGGATGACACGGTGATCGTCGGCAGCCAGACCGAGCAGGGCAAGCCGCCGATGGCGATGGCCATGGACATTGATGTCGAGGTGGGTGAAGACCAGCTTAACTTTGCCGGCTTTGGCTTGACCGCCAAGGTTCAGGGCCATGTGCATATTGGCGACAACATGGACACCCGTGGTGAGTTGTGGCTCAACGATGGGCGTTACCGTGCCTACGGGCAGCGCCTCAATGTGCGGCGTGCGCGGTTGTTGTTTGCAGGTCCCTTGGATCAGCCGTTCCTGGATATCGAGGCGACACGGGTCGTGGTCGAAGACTCCCGAACTGTGACTGCCGGTATTCGCCTGAGTGGTAGCGCGGAGCAGCCGACTACGCAGATTTTCTCTGAGCCGGCGATGCCTCAGGAGGATGCGTTGTCGTATCTGGTGTTGGGGCGTTCGCGTAACAACACCGGTGAAGATAACAATATGCTTGCTGAGGCTGCACTGGGCCTGGGGTTGATGGGCAGTGCGGGGGTGACTTCGGATATCGCCAACAAGCTGGGGATTCAGGATTTTGACCTTGATACCCAAGGCAGCGGTAACAAAACAGCGGTGGTGGCCAGTGGCAAGATTACCGAGAAGCTCAGCTTGCGCTATGGAGTGGGGGTGTTTGAGCCGGCCAATACCATTGCCTTGCGTTACTTGCTGAGCAAGAAGGTGTACCTGGAAGTGGCCAGTGGTGTGGCCAGTTCGTTGGACATCTTCTACAAGCGGGATTTCTAAACTCCCCCGATACTCGATAAAAACTGTGGGAGCTGGCTTGCCTGCGATGGCGGTCTTTTGGTGTACATATCCATTTCTGCGGTAACGGCTACCTAGGGTTCCGCTCTTACAGCGGGTCACTTTTGCAAGGACGCAAAAGTAACCAAAAGGTCCTCGCCCCACCACTCGGTGCCTCGCCTAGGCTCGGCATGCCCGCACTCCGGCTTGAATCCGTGGGCCGCCGCGATGGGCCATCCTT